>NZ_JBISEO010000029.1:0-20605 GCF_044383795.1 Paenibacillus sp. JSM ZJ436 | reverse complement strand
GACTTATGATTTATCTTGGAAAAGTGAATGAAGCTGAAGCGTTGATTGAAGAGACTATGATAAAACGTATAGAAGCTCACATTGCGCCTGATGGTAGTCAGCCGGAGGAGTTAAGAAGAACAAAATCCGTTAGCTATACGGTTAATAACTTATGGGCATTAGTGAGACTTGCTGACTTGAGCCGTCGTTTCACCAATGTTGACTTATGGTCCTATAAATCTGATGAAGGTGTAAGCCTAAAGAGTGGATATGATTTCGTAATACCATACATTCTAGGAGAAAAAGAATGGACTTGGGAACAAATCACAGGCGGAGGGGTTGAAGCTTCATTAAAGGACTGGGCGTTACCCATGTTCAGTAGAAGTGAGCTGATGTTAGGGGAAAAAATCTTGCCCAATGAACTGAATGGATATCACGAATTTAGTTACAACGATATCCTCGTTTATGCGCCGTTAGATTACGTGGCACCAATCTATGAGATCGCTACAATAACGGATCAATCTGCAACAGCACTAACGCAAGGCTACGAGTCAGGCTCACAGGAGACTGTCACGATCGATGTATATAATAACGGCACGAGAAATTTATCCAATCTTAAAGCAACCATTACCGGCACTAATTTTATTATCACGCAACCTGAAGGAACTTTAGATAGCGGCGCGAAGACCTCTTTTACGGTAAAAGCAAAAGACGGCCTGGCAGCAGGAACCTACACCGAGACGATTACGATATCTGCTGACAATCTGACTGATGTGACATTTAATGTGACACAGGTTGTATCAAAAGCTGCTGTTAAGCCTGTAGATTCTTCGGGCGGTGATAATACCGGTGAACCTTCCGCACCAACGACGTCTGAAACAACAGGTGATAAGGCGGAGATTCTTATCAATGGAAAGATAGAGCATTTGGGTATTGCAAAGACAGCACAAGCAAATGGGCAAACTGTAACGACAATTGTAATGGATGAAGAAAAAATGAAACAACGCCTTGAAGCAACGCCTAAAGGAGCAGTTATTACGATTCCAGTCGTAACCGGAAGTGAGGTCGTTATAGGGGAATTGAATGGGCGCATGATTAAAAATATGGAGGCGAAAAAAGCCATAATAGAGTTGCGCACCGAGCTGGCAACATACACTTTACCTGCGCAGCAAATTCATATTAATGACGTTTTAGAGCGATTTGGAGTCAATTTAGCATTAGAAGACATCCGGATTAAGATTGTTATTGCAACGCCGACAGATGATATGGTTGAAGTAGTTGAAAACATGGCAACAAACAGAGGCTTTTCTATGATATTGCCGCCTGTGAATTTCGAAGTCAAAGCAGTTTACAAGGACCGTACAGAAGAGGTTTCAAAATTCAATTCGTATGTGAAACGCAGCATTGTGATTCCAGAAGGCATTGATCCAGATCGAATTACGACAGGGTTAATTGTAGAGATGGATGGAACGGTTCGCCATGTACCTACCAAGGTCGTTAACAAGGATGATCGGTTTCACGTACAAATCAAAAGTTTGACTAATAGCACTTACGTCGTAGTTGAGAACAGGCAGGAATTTAGGGATTTAGAAAATCACTGGGCGAAGGATACAGTCAATCAGATGGCCTCACGCATGATTATTCAAGGAACAGGACACGAAATGTTTAGCCCTGACCAAGAAATCACGCGGGCCGAATTTGCAGCTATCCTTGTTAAAGGTTTAGGGGTAGATCTTGCAGATAGAACAGGCTCATTCATGGATGTAAAGGCAACAGATTGGAACAGCAGCGCGATAAACACTGCATATTCATACAATATAATCAATGGATTTGAAGATGGGACCTTCCGTCCTAATGACAAGGTTACCCGAGAACAAGCTATGGTTATCCTCTCCAGGGCGATGGTGATTACGGATTTGAAGGCTAAATCTCCTACTCGTGCAACAAGTGCAATACTTAGTTCGTTTCAAGATGTATCAGATGCTTCTACGTGGGCAATGACCGGCATTGCGGCTAGTGTTCAAGCAGAACTAATTACAGGAAGAAGCAGTATGAAGCTTGTACCGAAGGGTTTCATAACAAGAGCCGAGGTCGCTAAGATGATCGAACGATTACTTGAAAAATCTGATTTGATCTAAAACATGTACCGAGCAGGGCGAACCCATACAGTTATGTTATATGAGTCGCCCTGTTTTTTGAAATTGTGGGATAACAAATATAAAGGAGGTGATGGCAACGTAATAGAATACTGTAATTTTCTTTGAAACTAATTAAAAGTAGGAGGTTTTGAGATGATGAAAAAAGGTTTGGCTTTACTGCTTGTTCTGGCGGTGATGATTACTACCTTTAGCTTTTCAAGTGTATCTGTACAGGCTGTGACAGGCGTAAGTGTAGTCAAAATCAATGATCAAGTCATTGACACTCAGGGGCATAATTTCTCTTCTGGCAAGTATGGTTTGTATATTAACAGTGCAATTCACGCACAGGATATGATGGTTACCCACAATAACTATCAATATGCTGTATATTACAGCAAAGAAAGCAATGGAAAGTCTTATGTGAATCTTGCGAGACGTAAACTCTCACCGAAGTCGGGATGGAGTGTTATTACTTTCACCGATTATAATTTTACATCCAATGATACACATAATACTGCGGTGATTGGTATTAGCAGAGCAGATGGAACGATTCATTTGGCATTTGACCATCATAATAATGATTTGCATTATAGGGTATCCCAACAGGGGGTTGCCAACAATCCAGAAAGTGTCGTGTGGAGCACAAATCTTTTTGGACCGGTCACTTCACAGTTGATTCCAGGGCAAACAGAAACGAAGGTCACGTATCCCCGATTTATCGATGTACCCAACGGGAATCTTCAATTCATCCGAAGAAGCGGCGGATCGGGAGATGGGGACACGATTTTGTACACCTATAACGGAAACTCGACACACTCTTGGAAGAAAAACGGGATAATTATTTCGAGCGAAGGAAATTATAATGGCTCAACAAGTAGAAATGCGTATCTTGACCGCCCTCAGTATTTCAATAATAAGTTATATTTGACTTGGGTATGGCGAGAGGCTCCAGATGCGATGACCAATCACGATATTATGTTTGCTTATAGCGAAGATTACGGAGCAACATGGAAGAATAACAGTGGGACCGTCGTTGCCACGACAGAAAGTGACCCGATGAAAGTTTCGACTGCTGGGTTAAAAGTAAGGACGATCAATCAAAATCATGGATTAATGAATCATGGTTATAGTTATGTGGACGATAAGGGGCGTGTTCACGTGGTCACCTCCCATGCGCCAGAAGGTAACCCTAATTATTCTACTTGGGAATTGGCAAGAGCAGACGCAAAATATACTCATTATTGGCGCGGAACCGACAAAGTATGGCGTAAAAATGTAATGAATTCCGTGCCTCTAGGAAGCCGGTCACAAATAGTGTTTGATTCAAATAACACAGGGTTAATGATCTTTAATCAAGGTAACAGGGTCAAAATTGCTGCAGCTACTGAAGCTAACAATTGGAACGACTGGGGCCTTATTTATACCAATAATGCTATGTACAGTCAATCCCCTTCATTAGACTTTCAACGCTGGAAAACAGAAGGAATATTATCGCTCTTAACTCAAGAAATTCCTGCTACAACAGGCGCAGCAAGCGAGATCCATGAATACGATTTTAGAATAGAGTAATTATCAAAGGAAAAAGTCTGTAACCGAACAAGAAAAAGGTTTATCGCTCACGCAATTCGTTGGAGTGTTCTACAAACGAATTGCGTGAGCGTTTTTTGTAATGTGAGAGAAGAAGTCACTGTATGCGTGCCCATAAATGCCCCTTGAACATGTTAATACCAGAAGCAAGATCAGTCTAGTTAATAAAACACACGAAAAATTACATTAACCGTATTGCACTATTACGAAACAAAGTGGAAGTCAAGTTGTGGACAGACTTATGCACATATTCTACCCAAATTGTGCATAAGTCTGTGGAAGGCTGATAGACAGCGATTTTACAAAAGACTGAAAGTGAGAACAACATTTTCACAATTAGGTGTGAATTCTGTGGATAATGTGTACAACTTCGTGGATAATATTGGTCATGGTGATGAAAAAGCCAGTTTATAAGCAAATGAAGCGCTTTTTATCCCCGGATGAGGGTGGAGTTATTCACTGCATCTGGGGATAAGCCTGTGCACAACATTTGATGTGTAAACAAGTTTACAATCATGAATATTTTGTGAACGTCTCTGTAAATTTTCTCCCAGTATGTCCAAATACCTAAGATCATACGGCTGGGATGAGATTAGAGTGAGACACCTTAGGCTTCCTCCAGCAAATTCTCCCACTCTGCAAAAATCGGATTCAGCTCTTCCTTCAGTGCATCCAGCTGCTGCTGCTTCTCCTGCAGGGCGACATAGTCCTGATATACCTCCGGCAATGCCATTTCTCCCTCCAGGCTGGCAATCTCGTTCTCCAGCTCCTGAATGCGGTTCTCCAGCGTTTCCAGCCTGCGCTGCCGGTTCCGTTCTTCGCGCTTCGCCTGCTTGTCCGCTTCATAAGAGGAGGCCCCTGGCTTATCGGCTGCTCCGGCTTCCGGCTTGGACTCCTTGCGGGCTGCAGACGAGTCAGAGGTCTTCTGAAACGGCTCTCCGGGCTCGTAGCCCAGCTCCAAGAGCTCTTTCTTTTTCTCCGTATAATCGTCATAATTACCCAGGAAATGCTCCGCACCCTCCGTATGCAGCTCAACAATCCGCTCCGCCATTTTGTTCAAGAAGTAACGGTCGTGAGAAATGAACAGCAGAGTACCCTCGTAATCCATCAGGGCGGACTCCAGCACCTCTTTGCTGAACAGATCCAGATGGTTGGTCGGTTCGTCAAGCACGAGCATATTGGCTTCCAGGAGCATGAGCTTGGCCAGGGAAACACGGGCTTTTTCCCCGCCGCTAAGAGAGCTGATCTTCTTCAGAACATCCTCACCGCTGAACAAAAAGTTGCCCAGCACCGTACGAATCCTTGCCTCTTCAAAATGGGGATAGGTGCCCCATAGCTCCTCCAGGACAGTGTTGGAGGGATTCAGGTTAGACTGCTCCTGGTCATAGAAGCCCAGCTTCACCTTGGTTCCCCATTGAAAAGTACCGGCGGCCGGCTGCATATCTCCCATTAAGCATTTTAATAATGTGGATTTCCCGATCCCGTTCGGTCCGATTAACGCTACGGTTTCTCCGCGGCGCAGGTCGAAGGAAACATTGCGGAACAGCGTGCTGCTTCCCTCAAAGGACACGGCTAGATCACGCGCCTGCAGCACTTCTTTGCCTGACATATATTCGGTCTCAAAAGAGAAGTGAGCCTTCTTCAAATCTCCTGCCGGACGGTCCAGCCGCTCCAGCTTATCCAGGGCTTTACGCCGGCTCTGTGCCCGCTTGGTTGTAGACGCCCGAACGATGTTACGCTGAATGAAGGTTTCCATCTTCGCAATCTCATCCTGCTGCTTCTCGTACTGCTTCAGCTGCGACTCATACTCTGCCGCCTTCAATTCAATATATTTGCTGTAATTACCGGTATAGCGTCGGGATTGATGCCGCTCTACTTCTACAATTGTCGTCACGAGCCGGTCCAGAAAATAACGGTCATGAGAGACAACGAGCAGTGCGCCGGCATACCCTCGCAAATAATCCTCCAGCCACGTTAAGGTCGCGATGTCGAGATGGTTGGTAGGCTCATCGAGCATGAGCAGATCCGGTGCCTGCAGCAAAATGCGGGCGAGTGCAAGGCGAGTCTTCTGCCCGCCGCTTAAGGTGGAGATGAGCGTCTCCTGCGAAAAGCTGCCAAAGCCCATACCGTGCAGTACACTGCGAATCCGGGTTTCCATCTCATATCCGCCATGGTCCTTGAACCAGTCGGAGCGGGCGGCATAGCGGGCGAGCAGGTCCTCGTATTGCTTGGAGTCACTGCTGCTGCTCCGCTCGGCGATTTGCTGCTCCAGCTGGCGAAGCTCGCGCTCGGTGTCCAGCAGCGGGGCGAACACCTCTCGCATTTCTTCCCCGATGCTGCGGCTGGACTGAAGTCCGCTGTTCTGGGCCAGATAACCGATTGTAGTTTCCTTGGATTTAAAAATCTGTCCGCTGTCGTAGGACATTTCGCCGGCCAGCACTTTCAGCAGGGTAGATTTACCGGCTCCGTTCACTCCGACCAGGCCAATCCGCTCACGCTCCAGAATCTGCAGATTCACCCCCTCCAGCACGGGAGTAACGCCGTATGATTTCTTAATTCCGTTCGCTTGTAACAGCATGCTGTGTAATACCTCCATCTATATCTTGAACTTTACGGGAAGATCTAGAGCTCTTGCAGATCATCATGTCACATTAAAGCCAGTTTACATGAAAAATAAAAAACAAGCGACAGATCACGTCATCGCTTCCGCATTCTTGGCGAAAGGGAGGAACAGTGGTAAACTAAACTTAAATAAGATCCGAGAGGAAGAGCTCAGGTTTGGACAGGAGTTATGACATATCTTTGCCGTCTGAGGCGAAGTCGGATTTACGTGCCAGGATGAAGGGGATTCGGGATTCATTAAGCCCGGAGACCAGGGACCGGCTGTCACGCCAAGCGTCAGATCTGGCTGTGGAATGTATGAAGCAATCTCGATTCGCCAGCATGCTAATCTATCTGCCCTTCCGTTCAGAGCTCGATACCTGGCCCATCATTCAATGGGCCTGGAGCAGCGGGGTTCAGGTTATTGTTCCTCGCAGTCAGCGCGGATCTCGAAAGATGGAGTTGTATGATCTGACCCCTGAAGCTTCACTTGCAGCGGGGAGCTACGGTATTCCGGAGCCCGATCCGAAGACAGCCGTGAAATATGACCCCGGGCAAGTGCCGGAGGTGATCTGGGTGCCAGGGCTGGCTTTTGATGCTTATGGCGGAAGGCTGGGCTATGGCGGTGGATATTTTGATACCCTGCGCAGCCGGCTGGATGGGGAAGCGCAGGCGGCAGGCCGGCAGCCGAGATGGATAGGCATTGGATTTCAGGAGCAGGTGATCCCTCAAGTGCCGATGGAGATTCATGACCTGAGGCTGGATGGACTGGTCACAGATCAGGGGTGGATGAAGTTTGAAACAGGAACAGGAGAGCCATACCATGGAGCTTAGTCATATGAACGAGCAGGGCAGAGCGAGAATGGTCGATGTCACGGATAAGGAAGTAACGCACCGGACCGCGGTAGCGCAAACCGCCGTAAGAATGCATCCCAACACGCTGAAGCGGATTTTGGAGGGGGGCATCGAGAAGGGGGACGTGCTGGCAGTAGCTCAGGTCGCGGGTATTATGGCGGCCAAGAATACGTCTAGCTGGATCCCGATGTGTCATCCGCTGCCGCTGACTGGAGTCGATATTCAGTTTGGCGACAACGGCCTGAATGAGCTTTATATAGAAGCCTCTGTGAAGACCACCGGCAAGACGGGGGTTGAGATGGAGGCGCTGACGGCGGTGTCTGCTGCCGCTTTAACGGTTTACGACATGTGCAAGGCGCTGCAAAAGGATATGCAGATCGGACCGACGCGCCTGGTGAGCAAGCGCGGCGGCAAGAGTGGAGATTATCAAGTCTAGCTTTGACAATCATATTTAATGAATCAGGATATTCGCTGATGAGGGAAAGGAGAGATTTCTCATGGTGTGGAAGACGGCGATCCTGACAGCCAGTGACAAGGGGGCACGGGGAGAACGCGAGGATACCAGTGCCCAGGTCATCCGGGAGCTGGTGGAAGAAGAGCTGGGCGGGCAAATTATCGAATACCGGATTGTCCCGGATGAAGAGGACGAGATTACGGCCGCTTTGATTGAACTGACCGATTATTACCATGTGGATCTGGTGCTGACGACGGGAGGAACCGAGCTTGCGGTGCGGGATGTGACGCCCGAGGCAACGCTGCGGGTTATAGAGAGACAGGTTCCAGGCATTGCCGAGGCCATGCGGGCCGCAGTTATGCAGAAGAACCGCAGTGCCATGCTGTTCCGCGGTGTATGCGGTATTCGCGGACGGACGCTCGTCCTGAACCTGCCAGGCTCCCCTAAGGGTGTGCATGAGAACCTGGCGGCAGTGATGGATCAGCTGCCGGAGGCGCTGCTGATGGTAACGGGGCAGTACCGGGAAGATTCACGGACGTAAAAGAAGCAGGATTTGTACACAATTTGTCATGAAGAAGGGCTGTTTATGCCATTTTTGATATGATATGATGTCGATATATGTCTATGTGCTGTTGTTCTGAGTGATGACGGTATTTGCTGCCTGAATCGGCCCCTGTAGGCTGCTTCTGTGCTGCATAAGGAGGAGATGTAATTATGGGTTCAATAGGTGTACCTGGAGTTATTCTGTTAGTTATTCTGGCGCTGCTGCTGTTCGGTCCGAACAAGCTTCCTGAGCTGGGACGTGCAGTAGGAAGAACGTTCCGTGAATTTAAGGACGGAGCGCGCGAGATTATAGAGGATGAGCCGGCTTCCAAGAAGACTGAGACTGCACCGCAGCCTGCTGCTGCACGTGCAGAAGACAAGCGTCTGCCGGAATAAGCTGCGTAGCAGCTGTACAGAAATCCCTCTTCGGAGGGATTTGATTGTTTCTGAGCATGTGAAGCTGCTTGGTGAAGTGATGAGGTGATGATGGGCGTGTCCGAGCAGATGAAGTTAATGGAGCTGACTGAGCATTTGACCGAGCTCAGGCGGCGGATTATATGGGTGCTGAGCTTGTTTGTGGTCGGCTTGGTCGGAGGCCTGTTTATTGCCGAGCCGGTCTATCAGTATTTGACGGGGTCAGAGCAGGCACAGCAGTTCGAATTGAATGCCTTCTCCTTCTGGGACGGCATCGGCATTTATATGAAGATTGCGGCGTTGTTCTCGCTGGTCATTTCAGTGCCGTTTATTTTTTACCAGCTGTGGGCGTTTGTAAAGCCTGGCCTGCGCAAAGAGGAGCAGAAGGCGGCTGTCCGCTATGTGCCGTATGCCTTTGTTCTATTTATTGCAGGCGTATTATTCGGCTACTATATCGTGTTTCCGATGACGCTGTCCTTCACAACGACAATTACCCAGAGCATGGGGCTGGAGGAAACATACGGAATTACGAATTATTTCAGCTTTATGTTTAACCTCGTGCTGCCGCTGGCGCTGCTGTTCGAGCTGCCGCTGGTTGTGATGTTTCTAACGAGAATACGCATTTTAAATCCGATCCGGCTGAAGAAGCTGCGGCGCTACGCTTATTTTGCATTGGTGTTTGTCGCTGTTATTATTACGCCGCCGGATTTCATTTCCGACTTTCTCGTAACGATTCCGCTTTTGCTGCTCTATGAGTTTAGTGTTTATTTATCCGCTTTTATCTACCGCAAGCAGCTTGCGGCAGATATGGAACTGGAAGAGCGGTATGTCCGCAAAGAAGAAGAGTGAGAAGCGTCCCTGTGGGGGCGCTTTTTTTGTGCAAATATGTATGATTATAGTTTGGCGTGGTGCTCTTTAAACAGGCCGCAGGGAGAAGCGGGAATGGCCCTCAGGCATAAAGTGGGGACCCTTGGATACAATGGAAGAGGGGAGTTGCTGGACAAACCCGGATGCTGCTCTGATTTGAAGTAAAATTTGAGTAAAAATTGCTTCGGGGTACTTGAAATTTCAGATCAACTTGAGTATCATAAAACATGGTTGTTAGCACTGAGACTTGTTGAGTGCTAATACATACAGCAAGGCTCAGATAAACCTTATATTTATTTAACAAGGAGGCTATTTTTCATGATCAGACCTTTAGGTGAACGCGTATTGGTAGAACCTATCGCACAAGAAGAAACCACGGCATTCGGGATCGTGCTTCCGGACTCCGCGAAAGAAAAGCCGCAAGAAGGAAAGGTTATCGCTGTAGGCAGCGGTACTCTGAAGGACGGCGCGCGCGTAGCATTGGAAGTTAAGGAAGGCGACCGTGTACTCTTCTCTAAATACGCTGGAACAGAAATCAAATATGAAGGTAAAGAATATTTGATTATGAAAGAAAGCGACATCCACGCGATTCTGGGTTAATTCGTTAACCTGTATATAGGAGCACATTCGTAATTTATTAAAATTCCAGGGAGGTATGTAATATCATGGCTAAGGATATTAAGTTCAGTGAAGACGCTCGCCGCGCAATGCTTCGCGGTGTAGATGCATTGGCTAACGCAGTAAAGGTAACATTGGGTCCGAAAGGACGTAACGTGGTACTCGAGAAGAAGTTTGGCAGCCCGCTCATCACGAATGACGGTGTAACCATCGCGAAAGAAATCGAGCTGGAAGATGCATTCGAGAACATGGGTGCTCAGCTCGTGAAGGAAGTAGCGACTAAGACGAATGATGTTGCCGGTGACGGTACAACAACAGCAACGGTTCTTGCTCAGGCGATGATTCGCGAAGGCTTGAAGAACGTTACTGCGGGTGCAAATCCGATGGTTATCCGCAAAGGCATTGACAAGGCTGTTCGTGCAGCGGTAGAAGAGCTGAAGAACATCTCCAAAGCGATTGAAGGACAACAGTCCATCGCACAGGTTGCTTCTATCTCTGCAGCTGACGAGGAAGTAGGACAGCTGATCGCAGAAGCCATGGAGAAAGTCGGCAAGGACGGCGTCATTACGGTTGAAGAATCCCGTGGATTCCTGACTGAAATGGAAGTTGTAGAAGGTATGCAGTTCGACCGCGGCTACATTTCTCCGTACATGATTACAGACACAGACAAGATGGAAGCGGTGCTTGATAATCCGTACATCCTGATCACCGACAAGAAGATCTCCAACACCCAGGAAATTCTGCCTCTGCTGGAGAAGGTCGTACAACAAAGCAAGCCGCTCGTGCTGATTGCTGAAGATATCGAAGGCGAAGCTCAAGCGATGCTGATCGTGAACAAGCTGCGTGGTACCTTTAATGCAGTGGCTGTCAAAGCTCCAGGCTTCGGCGACCGCCGCAAGGCTATGCTGCAGGATATCGCTGCTCTGACAGGCGGCCAGGTTATTACCGAGGAATTGGGTCTGGACCTGAAATCCGCTACTGTGGACCAACTGGGTACTGCACGTCAAGTACGCGTAACCAAAGAGAACACCATTATCGTGGACGGTGCTGGCGACAAAGCGGATATCGAAGCTCGCGTGAAGCAAATCCGCACACAGCTGGAAGAAACGACTTCCGAGTTCGACAAAGAGAAGCTGCAAGAGCGTCTGGCTAAATTGGCTGGCGGTGTTGCTGTTATCAAGGTCGGTGCAGCTACTGAAACCGAGCTGAAAGAACGCAAGCTGCGTATCGAAGACGCTCTGAACGCGACTCGTGCTGCGGTAGAAGAAGGTATCGTATCCGGCGGTGGTACTGCTCTGGTGAACGTATACAAAGCGGTTGCTGCGGTAGAAACGCAAGGCGACGAGAAGACTGGCGTTAACATCGTGCTGCGCGCGCTGGAAGAGCCAATCCGTACGATCGCTGCGAACGCTGGTAAGGAAGGCTCTGTTATTGTAGAGCGCCTGAAGAACGAAGAAGTTGGCATTGGCTACAACGCTGCTGCTGACACTTGGGTGAACATGTTCGAAGCAGGCATCGTTGACCCTGCGAAGGTAACGCGTTCTGCCCTGCAAAACGCTGCATCTGTAGCAGCAATGTTCCTGACCACCGAAGCGGTGATCGCTGACAAGCCTGAGCCTGAGAAGGCTGCTGCTCCAGACATGGGCGGCATGGGTGGAATGGGCGGCATGATGTAAAACGGGGTATGAACCCCTGTGTGGCAAGGGTTTCTCTTCGGAGAAGCCCGGATTGCCCACATTTTGTCCATATTTTATAAAAGGAAGACACCTTAGAGTGATGGAAATCGCTCCAAGGTGTCTTCTTTTTTTGATTCTTAGGAGGGGTTCAAAATCTAGTTAGATACCGTTCCTAGTGATTCATTGCCGATGTGAGGAGAGAAACCAGTATCAAATTAGCTGTTAAGGCAGTTGCAATAATGAGGGCATCAGGAGTTTTTATTTTCCGTCCATTGCTTCTCTGCTTGCTTTGCATGAATGCTGCTTTTCTTGAGACAGCGGAATCGACATGCAGGAGTGGTTGTGGGTCACTTTCCCCAGCCCTCCCGTGACTCCTGAATATGATCTAATAATTGTTGCGCTTCACCGGGCTTCAGGATTCCAGCCACACTTAAAATGTCATCGACGGAGTAATCATCAAAGTCCTCAATGGTTTCTGCTTCAAGGTCTATAACAAGTTTCTTGGTGGAAATATTGTTTTCAGATAAAAACTCCCTTAAGTCTTTTGCTATATGAGGATGGAGTTTGCGTACCATTGACATGGAGAACCACTCCTTTATAAAAATATGTTGCTAAATCGTTTCGTTCTTGCGATCGTCTTGGATCCTTATTTATAAACCATTATACCCGACAAAGTAGTGAGTGGATACGGCCGTGGCGCACAGAATGAGCTGTTATAATGATGTTTGCCATCACTCTTCTTATTACTATGAAATAACACCATAACTGGGATAAAAAGAATGTTAGTCCCCGGAGAATTATGCTACCATGAAACGAACCGTGCGACTTCAAACGACAACATGTGACACAGAACAGGGTAGAGGGTGTGAAGGTTGAAACGTATCCGCATCACTTTTGTAACCGCAATCACTGTAACATTACTGGTTCTTATATATTATTACTCGCAGGCTTTGCAGATAACAACTCATGTTCAAAAGGGCACCCTGGATCTGGCTGAAACGAATTTCCTTCATGACGAGGTGATTGCGCTGGATGGGGAGTGGGAATTTTACTGGAATCAGTTTGTCGATACGGAATCATTTACTGCACTCTCACAGCAAGCATCGTATATACAGGTGCCAGGCAACTGGCTCATGGATCTGGACGGCAATGAGCATATGGCCAAAGGCTTTGCTACTTACCGGGCGGTGATTCACAACATTCCTGACCATAAATATTTCGCCTTGAAAAAAGCAAATATCCGCAATGCCAGCCGGGTATATGTCAACGGAGAGCTGCTGCTGGAGGACGGCCGTGCCTCGATGACGCTCAAGAATAGCGTGGCGGGTAATTCCTCCACGGTTGTCTATTTTGAACTGGAGGAGCGAACGGCAGAGATCGTCATTCACGCAGCCAATCACGAGTATATTGTGGGCGGCATTGCCAAACCTATGCTGTTTGGAACGCAGGAGGGGCTTTCCCTGCTGCAGAACCGCAAGCTAATGTTCGAGTTCGCCATGATCTTAATTGTTATGGTGCTCGGCTTCTTGTACCTGCTCTTGTGGCTGGGGAACAAGCATTATCGCAAAAAAGAACCGGTCACGCTGCCGCTGGCGCTCAGTTGCCTGTTCTTCGGGATTATGAACGGGATTTACAGCGAGCGTATTTTTGCGCAATTTATCCCGGGAATGACTTTGGAGCATACCTTCCGGTTCGGGCATTTAATGAGTGCTTGCAGCGTCATCATGGTGTGGGTGGTGATCCATAAGGTCAACCCGGCCTTTCTGTCCCGCCGAAGCCTTTATCTCCTGCTGGTGTACTATGGCATTTTTATGCTGTTGGTACTCATTGTGCCTGTTCAGATTTATACCGGTACCTTTACTTTTTATATCCTCACCACGGTACTGCTGTTTTTTACGGCTTGGGTCAGAGTGGTCATTCAGTACGTCCGCAACCCTTCCAGCAGTCCGGAGCACCGCACGCTTCTGATCTGTATCTGTAGTGTTTTTCTGTACTGGCTGGATATGATTCTGTTCAGTGTGGGTATCAAGTCAGATATGTTTATCTCCTTCCTGACGGTTTCCGTATACAGTATCGCCTTGGCTGCACTGCTGCTGGTCCGATATGCCAACTCGTATAAACGTAATGAGGAGCTGTCCATTCAGCTAATTCAGACGCATACCACGCTCGATCAGACAACCAAGGAGGCACAGCGCAACGAGCTGGCTTTTTTGCAGGCACAGATCAAACCGCATTTCTTGTTTAATACCTTGAGCAGTATTATCAGCTTGTGCTACACCAATGGCGAACGGGCGGGCCGGCTGCTGAGTGATCTGTCTAATTATTTGAAGCGCTCCTTTCAGGTGGATGTGAATACAGACTATGTTACGCTCAGGAACGAGCTGGATTGGATTAAAGTGTTTGTCGATATTGAAAAAGCCAGGTTCGAGGACCGGATTCAGGTTGATTTTGACGTCGATGAGGATCTAATGCACCTGCAGATCATTCCGCTCGTCATTGAACCGCTGGTGGAGAACGCCATTCGGCATGGGATTTTAAAAAATAAACACGGCGGCAAAGTGAAGCTGATCATTCAGAAGCGGGACAATAGCATGTTTATCAGTGTGAAGGATAACGGCAAAGGCATGGCCGCCGAGCAGCTGGCTCCGATCCGGCAGGGTCACAAGGATCCAGCGGACCGAACAGGAAACGGCATCAGTCTGCTCAATGTGAACGCTCGTCTAAAGCAAATGTACGGCGTACAGCTGCAATTCAATACGAATGGTCAGGGAACCGAGGTCTATTTCTCCATTCCGCTACATCGAGAGCAGGAGGTGATGTCATGATTAAGGCGGTACTGGTCGATGATGAGCGGCTCGTCCTGGATCTGCTGAATAAGGTCATCCGAGAAGCGTCCGGAATCAGCATCATGGGCTCGTTTACAGATCCGGAGGAAGCGCTGATACAGATTCCGCAGCTGGATGCCGATGTGCTTTTTCTCGATGTGGATATGCCGGAGATGAGCGGACTGGAGCTGGCAGCCAGACTGATGGAGTCCCCGAATACGAAGGAGCTGTCCATTGTGTTCGTGACCGCTTACGAGCAGTATGCGATCCGGGCGTTTGAGCTGAACGCGATTCATTATATTTTGAAGCCGGTCGACGTGCAGTCGGTGGATGAAATTGTGAGCCGGGTCTATAAGAAAAAAGGACTGGATGTTCCCAAGCTCCCTGACCAGGGAGAGCTTTATTTCTTTGGTAATCCTCATCTGCGGATAGAGGGGAGTCCATCAAGCTTTTTAACCCCGAAGATCGAAGAGCTGCTGGCACTGCTCGTGCTGCACCAGGATAAAGGAATTAGCAAATGGCGGATTATTGATGAGCTGTGGGAAGAGTCGTCCGTAGAGAAATCCCAGCAAAATTTACATACGATGATGTTTCGGTTGAAGCAGTCCCTGCGAAATGCAGGAATCCAGCTCCACATCCGAAGCAAAAATGGCATTTACACCGTAGATGCGAAAGACGTATATTGTGATTTTCGTGAGTTTGATCGACTGGCTGCCTGTAAGCAGCCGACCCGGCGTGAGACCATAGCCGCTTATGAGCAGGCCATCAGCCTGTATCAGGGAGATCTCTTGGATGGGAAGGATTATTTATGGTGCATCCCCATCCGGGAAAAATACTACCGTACCTTCGTAGAGCTTGTCGCGGCGGTGTTTCAGTATGCTACCGAGCAGGGCGAAGTCAGCAGGCTAAAGCAGCTGCGCCAGAGAGTCGAAGGGATGCTGCTTGAGGAAGACCGAATGTGGTAGCCGTATAAAGCAAGGTAGTGTAACAGCTGCCGCTGAATCAAGTTCATATATAGCCGTACCCGAAAGCTACACGCGGGTACGGCTGTTTGGCGTTCCATAAAGCGCCGGCTTGGAGCGCACGTAAGAAAATTGTAAGGAGCACCATGTAACATTGACGGGATAATCCATCCGAGAAACGGTGTGGAAGCAGGGCATACTTGATTAGAATGAGGTGATCTTATCTTGGACCAGGAAATTACAAGGGCCGAGATGGCGGTGCTGCTAGCAAGAAACGGGATGTCGGCGAAGTCAGAAGGGGCTGAATTCACAGATGTGAGTCCAGACTACTGGGCAAATAACCCTATTCAGCAAGTGGTGGCTGCCGGCTTGATGCAAGGCTATCCAAGCCAACAGTTCAAGCCTGAGCTGAATGTCACGAGAGCCGAAATGGCCACGATTGTTTTTCTGTGGAAGGGGCTGGAGCGAAGTGAAGGTACGCCGGCTTTTGACGATGTGGTGCACCACTGGGCGAAAAGTATCGTGGATGCTGTTTTCCGGGCTGGGTGGATGCAGGGCGATCCGGACGGCTCGTTCAAGCCGGATCGCGCTTTGACCCGGGCGGAAGCGGTTTCCATTATCCACGGGCTGCTGGATTGAATCATGGAGCAGATTGAATATGTCGAAAAATAGCGATAAAAATGTTTCAATTTAGAGATATACAGGGTAATTGTAACTAGGACTAATGTTTCAACTAAGGTCTGAAATGTTGAGAGGGTGGATACATATTATGCTGCAGCAGCTGGAAGAGGTTAGAGTATCGGATCCTATGATTGTACATGCGCTGGAAAAGCACGTGGCGGTTATACGTTTCGACGCAAGTCGAAGAGTCACTTATGTCAATGATCTGTTTGCTTCAAGCGTCAAGTACCGCAAAGAGGATATGCTCGGTATGCATCATAAGCAATTTTGTCTGCCTCAGTTCAGCCTTAGTCCGGAATATGAGTTGTTTTGGCAGCGGCTATTCGAAGGCCGAAGCTTTCAGGACAAAATCGAGAGAAGAGACGCCCACGGTCAATCCATATGGCTGGAAGCGACCTATATGCCGATCATGGACGAGGATGCCCGCAAGGTCATCGGAATCCAGAAGATCGCAACCAATATTACAGAGCGTCAGAATCATATTTCCCTTGTAGTAGAGGATCTGCTCAAGATGGCTGAGGATTTAAGCAGCCGGTCGACGAAGGGCATCCATCGCAGTGCAGAGCTGATGAATCTGATTGATCAGATCGCTTCGGTCTCCGAGAATAATGCCTTGACGCTGGAGGGCCTGCATCGCCGTGCGGATGAAATCAAAGGCGTGGTGCAGACGATCCGCGACATTGCTAGCCAGACTCAGCTGCTGGCTCTGAATGCAGCGATTGAAGCCGCAAGAGCCGGAGAGCACGGACGCGGGTTCGATGTGGTGGCGAAGGAGGTTCGCAAGCTCTCAGTGAAGGTGGAGCAGTCCATCGGGGAAGTGCGCAGCAACATCAACGGGATTACGAAGGAAGTCATCAAGATTTCCACAGGAGCGAGTCAGGTGCAATTTGACGTTCAGGAGAGCCAGCACATGATTAAAGCGGCGGTGGAGGATTTCAACGGCTTGTCCGTCTCATCTCAGCAGCTGGAAGATCACGCCCAGCGTTTCCAGCATATTATTTAAAGGGTTTCCTACGTTTCCAATCAACCAGCTTCATGTGTCCTTAGGGCTCGCAGGAAGCTTTTTTTTGCTCTATTTTCTACAAAAGAATACGTTTTCGAGAAAGGATCAACGGATTCTGTGTCGAATTGTAACATGATCGTAATTTCGGTAGAGCACGGGGTGCCGACGACCACAAATTCAGGCAGAAGGAAAGAGAGGTGCTTCATTCATTATGAAGCTGAAGGGGACAGAATTAGATTATCAAGGAGCGGTAAGTGTAGAAAGCACACCAGCGGGCGCAAAGCCATGGCGTATTCCGTACGAGCAGCAGGAGCTGTTCTTACCCAAGTCGCTGCTGCGTCAGACAGAGGTACCCGCAGGTGTTCGCATCACCTTCAAGAGTGACAGCCGTACGGCTGTGCTGCACGTAGAGGGCTCTGATGTTGAGCGGACCATCGACTGCGTGGTTGACGGCAAGCTGCATCAGTCGGTAGACATGACTCCCAATCAGGAGGTGTGCCGGTTTGATAACCTGCCGGAGAACTCCAGCCGCGTGGAGCTGTTTCTCCCACAGAAAAAAGGTCCGCTCATCGTACGTGAGCTGGAGCTCGATCACGGCGCATCTTACAGCCATATTGAGGACAACCGTCTGAGATGGGTCAGCTATGGCAGCTCAATAACGCAGTGCGAGGAAGCTTCAGGGCCGTCAAGAACATGGCCGGCGCTGGTGGCGAACCATTTTGACTGGCACAGCACCAACCTGGGATACTCCGGAAATTGCCATTTGGAAATGATGGTGGCGCGCATGATTCGCGAGCTTCCGGCTGATCTCATTTCGATCTGTGCCGGCATTAATATTATGGGCGTATCGTCCATGAGTGAGCGTACCTTCCAGGCAGCACTGATTGGCTTCGTACAGGTCGTTCGGGAGAAGCACCCGCACACTCCGATTATTCTTCAGTCCCCGATCTTCGCCGAGAAGGAAAGTCGGGAAACGCATCCCAACAAGGTAGATCTGACACTGCAGATCATGCGCACGATTGTTCGCGAGACCGTTGAGGTTATGCAAGGTCAGGGAGATAACAATCTGTATTACCTGGATGGCCTGGAGGTGTTCGGCGAGGAATGGAAGGACAGCTTCCCGGACAAGCTGCACCCGGATGCTGAGGGCTATGTGAATATGTCCAAACAAATGATTCAGCTGATTGAGAAGCTGGGGTTGGGCACACAGCTGAAACGGACGGCAGTGATATAAATACAGAACCTGAAAGCGCTACAGAAAGGAGCAGGAAGGATGTCCATACCTAACAAGCCGCTGATTTTTGCTCACCGGGGGGCTTCCGGAGAAGCTCCCGAGAATACGCTGGCTGCGTTCCGGCTGGGATTGGAGCAGGGCTGTACCGGCATTGAGCTGGATATTCATCTTAGCAAGGATAACAGCCTGGTCGTCATTCATGATGATTCCATTGACCGGACAACGAATGGCTCCGGCAAAGTGAATGATATGACTGTAGAGCAGCTGCAGACCTATGATGCGGGCTCATGGTTTCACGAACGCTATGCCGGGGAGACCATTCCAACCCTTGCGCAGGTGCTTCATCTCATTCCGCCGCAGGTCATGCTTAATGTGGAGATCAAGGGCAAGTATCACGGAGCTATTGAGCCTGCGCTGGTCAAGCTCTTGAGAGACTGTGACAGGCTGGATCAGGTGGTGATATCCTCTTTCGACTGGAAGAGCCTCCGGCTCATTCGGGAGCTGGAGCCGCGGATTGAAGTCGGCCTGCTGTACAGCTTGACGCTGGATCGCCATGAAGAGCTGCCTTTGGCGGCGGGCACGAAGGTCTTCTCCCTGCATCCCAATTACAGCCGACTGGAGCTCAAGGATTTGAAGGGGCCGCAGAGTAAGGGCCTCAAGGTGTATGGCTGGACCATTAATGAAGAAGCGTCACTTGCAGAGGCAGCAGCGTCCGGCATAGACGGAATTATTACTGATTATCCGGGTCGCTTGAAGGCTCTATTGGATCAGGCATCGTGGTAAAGTAAGGATGAAGAAGCTTGTCCCGGACAGTCGGGGCAGGCTTCTTTTGTACATCATTTGGAAAAGAGAATCATAGTAAACGCGGCTCAAACGCCTGCGAAAATATGTTATGATAAAGGAGATCGTACTTTGTTTCACAATGTGGCGGCGTCTGATTTCGCAAGATTGCAGACGTCCAACTGACGATAAGAAAGGAGTGAACCGGCAATATGAATGGCTGGACATCATTTGCTAAAGCTTCCAGGCTGAATGTCATTCCTGTGATGCTGATTCCCGTGGCTCTCGGAGCGCTGGGAGCGTATGTGTGGACAGGAGAGTTTCACCCGTGGCTGTTTCTGCTGACTCTGGCAGGTGCAGCGGCAGCGCATTTATTCTCCAACATGATTAATGATCTGTGGGACTTCAAGAATGGAGCAGATGGAGAAGCCGATCACCATGTCGATGCAATTTCGACCAACTCCGGATTCTTGACGCAAGGCATATGGTCCCTGCGCAAATTTGAGGCTGTGACCTGGCTGCTGTTCGTCATCGCTGCTGCAAGCGGCGTGATCCTGGGCCTTCTCAGCGGCTGGTGGGCCCTTGTGCTCGGAGCGCTGGGGGGACTCATTGCGTATTTTTATGTTGCGCCACCGGTTCAATTCGGCTACCGGGGCAAAGGCTATAGTGAAATTGCCATCCTGCTCTCCTTCGGCATCCTGCCGGTAATGGGAGCTTATTATGTGCAGACCTCTCACATGGACTACCGGGCACTGCTGTTGTCATTGCCCATCGGGTTGTTAACTACGCTGATTTTGTTTAACCACCACTTTTTGCATTGGCAGGCAGACCGGCAGGCGGGGAAGAATACACTGGTCGTCGTCTGGGGAGAAAAGAGAGCCCTTCGCTTCTCCAGACTCCTCTTGCTGCTGGCATGCTTGTCCATGGTAGCTTGTGTCTCGGCAGGAGCGCTCCCGCTGTATGGTCTGGCGGCACTGATTACAGTGCTTCCGCTGTATATGGTGTACGGGCGGCTCCAGGAGCACAACCGCTCAGAGGCATATTTGCCGTTAATGGGTGCGTCCATGAAGGCCACGATGTCCAGCGGCGGCGTGCTGATCCTGTCGCTGCTGATCCAGAGCTTGCTGCAAACTTAGAGATATATAGCGACAGCACCGTCAACCAAGCCACGTAACTCTCACAACAACCAAAGAGGCCATCCCGCAAGATCCTGGATCTTGAACTGCACCCCGTCAAGTAGACAGTACAAATAAATAAAATCAATTAGGCGGCCTTAGATCTGAATTCCATTGGACTAAGGCCGTTTAATTTAGCTTGTAATCGTTCATAGTTATAAAAATGAATATATGCCTGGATGTCCTTCTCAAGGTCCTCAAAAGTATGGTATG
>NZ_JBISEO010000028.1:0-23619 GCF_044383795.1 Paenibacillus sp. JSM ZJ436 | reverse complement strand
AACGAGACTTCAGCGCCTCGTCACCGAACCAAAAGTGGCTATCGGATATCACCGAAGTTCCTTGCTCGGATGGCAAACTCTATCTGTCCGCGGTGCTGGATGGTTACAACGGAGAGATCGTCGGCCTCGCCATGGACGACAACATGCGCAAGGAATTCTGCATCCAAGCATTTGAGAACGCGTGCAAGGCAAGAAACGCGCGCGGCATGATTGTTCACAGCGATCGCGGCAGCCAATTCACAAGTCAGGCATTCCGAGCGTGTCTGGCTAAACACGGTGCCATTCAGAGTATGAGCGGCACAGGGCGTTGCTATGACAACGCGAGAATGGAAAGCTTCTTTGCTACGTTAAAGAAAGAAAAGCTGTATAAGATTAAAACCGAACACCACCCGATGGCGCAGATCAAATCGATCATCTTTAGATATATTATGACCTACTACAATAGACGGCGCATCTACACTACGAATCCAGGGGGCTGGCCCCCAACGATTTACCGTGAAAGAATGCTGTCACACGCAGCTTAGCAACAGGATTTCTTCATGAGTGTGTTTTCAGACTGCACTTTTCTTGACAACTCCAATACTTATATAATGGTAAATATCGTAATTGATAAAGGGAGGCTTGTATGAGAAAGTTGAGTCCTAGCCAAGAATTATTTTTCAATACTCTACAGGAAATTCAAGAAGAGGTAGTTCAGACTGCTGTGAGTAAAAGTAGTTGTGAAAATGCTGAGAGGCTATTGTATGATGTAACTTATGACACTATATATAGCATAATGGAGCTTATTGACGGTTACACAAAAGATACTCTCCAGTTAGATATCATTGAAAAAGAAAGCAAAAAGTCCTTGAAGGAAAATATCCAATTACATGATGTTTGCGTAGATTTCATCAAATCATGAAGTTGAAATAAAAGAACTAGGGGAAAACCTCTAGTTCTTTTTAACTAATTAGACTTAGGAGGATTCTCTTACCAGACCGGCAGTATTACGTATGGTTATAATGCAGAGAACGAGCGGACCTGGATGAACGTGAAGGGCCAGACCACTCTTTATGTGGTGAATCCGCATGCAGAGTACAGCCAGCTGCTGCTGGAGGCCGATGAGGCGGGCAGAGTGAGCGCCGCCCATGTCTACGGGCTCGGCCTGATTGGCCGCGAGAGCGCAGACGGGCGCTACCAAAGCTACCATTACGATCTGCGCGGCAGTACGACACGGATCACAGATGAAGAAGGCGACGTCACCGACCGCTACACCTATGGCGCCTTCGGTATGAAGCGGCTCGTCAGTTGCAAGAGATGGGGCAGGCTGTGAATTCGATCCTCATGCTGGAATCCATTTATGTGGATGACACGATGAGGAAGGATTGGAAGGACATTCCTACCCTTCATTTGAAGAAAGACCGAATGTTCAGGGCTGTTAATCTGCTGCTCGCGTTCTCGTCAACAGAAGAATTAGTGCTGATTCCGGATACCGCATTGAACGTGGAGCTTGACGACGAAGCTTTTTTGGAGCATCTAGTCATGTTGGCTTTGGAAAAGGGAAGCGTGAAGTCAGCAAACCAATTGCGGAGATCCATTATTCAGTTGGAGAAGATTTTGCATACGCTGGATATGAGTACTACCATGTATGAGGCATTGCCGCTGGCTGATCCGGACTCTGTTCAGTGCTACTATTTCTGCAATCCGCAGGGAGCGTTGTTCGGAGAAGACGAATCCTATTTCCGGATCGTCGATAAAGGGCGTGTGTATGATTACCGCAGCTTTTCCGAGCAGTGGAAGGAGAAGCTGCCAGGATTAAACACGTTAAAGGTAGAAGCATCCAATCACTTGACGCTTCTGACTGAACCCCAATCCCAGGAGGCGATTACCGCATTTTGCCGGAAGCTGTACTCGGAAGAGTCTCTGTCCGATGAATACGTAGCATCGTTGTTAATAGAAGAGTATACCGTAAGTTGATTTCTGATCGATGATTGGGCCCCCTAAAGCAGACGATTGGTGTAATTTATCGTATGCGGAAGGGGGATTTTTTCATGAGCAATGGGTTACATATATTTCCAGCTTATAAAATTGTTAGGTTCGTTTACTTGAACTTTTTTTTAGTTTGATGTATACAATTCATGAAGGATATTACAAAGTTGGGAGAAGATTTAAATGAAGAGCATCCATATAAGCGGCGCCCGGATTCACAACCTCAAAGATATTGATATAACCATCCCGAAGAATAAGCTAATCGTCGCGACGGGGGTTAGCGGGTCAGGCAAGTCGAGCCTGATGTTCGATATTATCTTCGAGGAAGGGCGCCGGGAATATCTTCAGTCTCTTGGCATGTTCCCAGGACTCGAAGAGGAGCGGAAGTTCGACAGCATCTCCGGCATAGGCCCGACGGTTGCAGTGAAGCAGAGCATCGTTCGCCAAAGCAACCCCCGGTCAACTGTCGGTTCGAGGACCCATATTTTGAGTTTGCTCAGCCTTCTATATTCCAGTGAGGGACGGATGCTTTGCTCCGAATGCGATACGCCGGTTGGCGACGATTTAATCTGCAGACAATGCGGGAATGAGGAGGAGCGCCTGGAATTAGGTTACTTCTCCTATAACAATGCCAATGGAATGTGTATGAAGTGCTCCGGCCGGGGGGCCTATTACAATGTCAATATGGAGAAGCTGGCCCCGAATGATCGTATTACGGTAAGGGAAATATTCGAATCGATTGGAGTAACCCCGGGAATCGGCAGGGTATTGGAGAGAAACTTGAAAGAATATATGGATATGCCATATTCCCAATTACCCGAAGAAATCAAAGATGAAGTGATCAATGGCCATTATGTGAATAACAACAGCGATAACCAAAGCTTTTGCCTATCTAGAATCCTGCAAGGCCGCCATAAAAAAGGGGAGTTTATGAACGGGCTCTATGAATTGATGGCTTGCCCGGAATGCCATGGATTCCGTATTGGGGAAGAAGCGCGCAGAGTATTGATCAACGGCAAACATATCGGCGAAGTTGGGAAAATGACGCTATCGGAGGTTAAGGAATTTTTTGAGTCCACCTTGGAGCAAGGAGAATTGACCCAATTTGGCAAAAATATGCTTCAGGACATTTTTCGCAAGACCAATTCGCTGCTTTTGGCTCGTCTTGGGCATCTGTCTCTCTACAGAGAGATGTCATCGTTGAGCGGAGGGGAGATCCAGCGGTTATATTTGAATTCTCATCTGGAGTCAAAGATGGAGTCGTTGATTTATATTCTCGATGAACCGACAGTCGGCCTCCACGAATCCGAAAAAGCCGAGTTGCTGAAATCGATCTATGCGCTAAAGGAATTGGGGAACACCGTGATCGTCGTAGAGCATGATAAACGTACCATCGAAATGGCGGAGCATATTATCGATATCGGACCTAGAGCCGGTGTTGAAGGCGGCCGGGTTATCTATGAGGGGGATTACGCGGGGCTGCTGCAGTGCGAACAGTCGTTAACCGGTCAGTATCTCTCCGGTAAAGCCAAAATGCCGATCAGAAGGATAAAGAAGAGTACTCCTGAGGATAAGAAGTTGCCCCGACTGACCATTCACCATGCTAAGACAAACAGTCTGAAAGATGTCACGGTATCCTTTCCGCTAGGAGGTATCGTTGGTATTGCAGGCGTGTCCGGAAGCGGAAAAAGCTCCCTTATTTCGAATACGTTAATCCCTTTGCTGAAAAATCATTTTCGCGATCAAACCAAAAACGGCTCGGCGAATACAGAGGAAGCCGCAGCGGAGTATGAAGACGACTCCACACTGATCGAAACGATAGCGGAACGGCTGGACGGGGTGGGGCATCTTTCGGGCTTCACGGAGGTATCGCAAGCCCCTATTGGAAGAAATATCAATTCGAACCCGGTAACCTTCTTGAAAATATGGGACAAAATTCGCAAGCTGTTTGCTGATCAGCCCGAAGCAAGACGGTTGAGATTGTCCGCGGGCCACTTCTCCTTCAATTCCGAAGGGGCTTGCCCGGAATGCGGGGGGAACGGCCGCAAAGAGGTTTTTCCAGGAGTTAGCATGAAGATGTACACGATCTGCGGAAAGTGCAAAGGGAAAAGATACAACGACGAAGCTTTGCAGGTGAAATACAAGGGGAAGACGATTACTGAAATTCTGGATATGCAGGTTTCGGATGCCGTCTTGCTGTTTGAGGACAACAAGCCTATTGTCTCCACTTTAAAAGTTATGGAACGAATCGGCATGGGGTACATTTCCTTAGGCCAGCCGACCTCCACCATGAGCGGAGGAGAAGCGCAAAGGCTCAAGCTGTCCAAGGAAATCGGCAAGCAAAGGAAGGGCAATATCCTGTATGTGCTGGATGAGCCTACGACAGGGCTAAGCCTGTATGATACGGCCCAACTCATCACGCTATTGAATGAACTCGTGGAGAGCGGCAATTCCGTAATCGTTATTGAACATAATCATGAGGTTCTGGAGTCTTGCGATTGGATTATCGAGATGGGACCAGAAGGCGGCCAAGGCGGAGGAAGGGTTATTGCGGAGGGAACGCCTCAAGCTATGAAGCAAAATCCGAATTCTATCACCGGAAAATATTTGAATGTTGAGTAGAGAACGAAGAAATCACTGTATAGCACAAAGGAACGAAATCGAATATAAGGAGGACATAGGCTGAGATGAACCATGTGATTGATTGGGAAATTAAGGACCCGGCAACCGTCGGCATGCTGCCGGATAAGCTGAAAGAACTGGATAATGCGTTAAACTTTCAACTGGGGATTATTCATGGCATTGCCGTTGTTCGGAAGGGAAGCGTCGTGTATGAGAAATATTTTCGGGGCTTCGACGCTCAGAACAGCCACGACCTTACCTCTGTTACTCAATGTATTATGTCTGCTCTGATTGGAATTGCCATAGATAAGGGGCATATCCAAAGCGTAGACCAGAAGGTATTAGACTTTTTTCCGGATGCCTCAAGCCGGGCTGGCGACGTGCTGAAACGCTCGCTCACGATTAAACATCTGCTCACCATGACGGTGCCCTACGGCTGGAAGGGGAGCGAGCCCTTGGATCGGCTAAGAAGGCAAAAGAACTGGACCCTCTATATCCTTGATACAGTGGCTTCGAAAGGAAAAGCCGAGTTCCAATACAGTTTGGCAAGCGCGCATCTGCTGTCGGCCATCCTCACCAAGAGCACAGGGCTGTCTGCTCGCGAGTTTGCAATCAAGCATCTGTTTCAACCTCTCGGCATAAGGGAAATAGCGGATCAAAAAATGAAGTCCTTCTCCAAGGACGACGTGTTTGGGAATAACCTCACCGGTTGGATCAAGGATCCTCAGGATTTCAATACGGGAGGCTGGGGACTTACCTTAACTCTGCGGGATCTGGTCCGTTTCGGACAGCTGTATCTAAATCGGGGCAAGTGGGAGGATAAGCAGATCATCTCCGACAAATGGATTGAAGAGTCCATCAAGCAGCATTCCGAGGACTTCGGCTATTTGTGGTGGCTTCGGGAAGACAAGGGCATCGAATCGTATTTTGGGGTTGGAATCGGTGGCACGTATCTCTACTGCATTCCTGAGAAAGAGTTGGTCGTCACTATTTTATCCAAGTCCGACAAGATGATTATCGACCGGTGGGAGCTTCTTGAGAATTATATTATTCCCGCTATCGAACAATAACTAGAATAGGAGAATGATATGAGAACATATGTGTTTCCTGGCCAAGGCTCCCAGACGAAAGGGATGGGCGAGAAGCTGTTTGCAGAGTTCCCAGATCTGGTTGCCCAAGCCGACTCGATCCTAGGTTATTCCATCAAGACACTCTGTCTTGATAATCCGGATGGAAAATTGAACTTTACCCAGTATACGCAGCCAGCCTTATACGTAGTCAATGCCCTATCCTATTATAAGAAGCTCAAGGAGATGAACAGCAAGCCGGATTTCCTGGCTGGACACAGCTTGGGCGAGTACAATGCCATCCTGGCCGCCGGAGGCTTCGATTTCGAAACGGGCTTGAAGCTGGTGAAAAAAAGGGGGGAGCTTATGAACCGGGCTTCCGGCGGGGCCATGGCGGCTGTAATCGGGCTTACCGAGGAGAAAATCAAAGAGGTGCTCAGCCGACACGGGTTGGCGGAGATCGATATTGCGAATTTGAACTCGAATACGCAGATCGTCATCTCGGGCTTGGTGGCCGATATTGAGAGTGCCAAGCCGGTCTTCGAACGGGAAGGAGCCGTCTTTATCGCGCTAAATGTCAGTGCCGCCTTTCATTCTAGGCACATGCAGGGAGCCAAGGAAGAGTTCGAGGAATATTTGAAGGAATTTACGTTTGCGGAGCTTGCCATTCCCGTGGTTTCGAATGTCACGGCCAAGCCGTATGATCCGAAAGACGTTATTCCCCACTTAGCCAATCAGTTGCGATCTTCCGTACGTTGGACAGACAGCATACGATACTTGGTGAGCCAAGGGGACATGGTGTTTGAGGAACTGGGCCCCGGCAATGTATTGACCAAGCTGATCGATAAGATCAAAGGGGAAGCCCTGGCAATCCCAGTCCATGCTGTTCAAGCGGAAGGGGCCGGCACTGAGTCTAAGGTTGATCCGGAAGAGGAGACGGAAGGCAGAACGGCATTTGCCCGCAAAATTGCAGTTACCTATCAAAAAGTCGCGGACTGGAATAAAGCTTATCCCATCGGGACGAAGATAAAATGCCAGGGGTACGAAGACTTAAGAACCAGAACAGAAGCGATGGTGATGTTCGGCCACAGGGCAGCCATTTATATGGAGGGCTATAACGGTTATTTTGCCCTCGATGAAATTGCTCCTGCCAAATGACGACGCGGATTACGGTATTAAGGGTGCCTGATTCCTTGGACCCGCAATATTTGGAGATGCTTCTCCAAAAGGCAAGCGCCGAGAAAATCGATAAAATCAAAAGGTTCCATAGGCCTATCGATGCTTATCGTTCATTATTGGGAGACTTACTTGTTCGGGCCATCGTATCTATGGAGTACAATCTGCCTAATGAACAGATCCGATTCGGTTATCATCCATATGGGAAGCCTTATCTTCTTGATCAACCGCTCTTTTCGTTTAACCTATCCCATTCCGGTGATTGGATTTCCTTAATTTGGAACACTGCCGGTTCGGAAATCGGAGTAGACGTAGAAAAGATAGGGACGGCCCATATGAATATTGCGGAACGCTTTTTCTGTCGTGATGAATATATGGATCTATTAAACAAGGATGATAACGAAAGAACGGAATATTTCTTCAGGCTCTGGACCTTGAAGGAAAGCTATATCAAAGCAAGGGGGATGGGGTTGTCCATTCCTTTGAATTCATTCTCCTTTAAGCACAACCAAAATCGTTACTGGCATTCGCCTCAGGCTGGAGGATATTATTTTTACAGCGATCATTTGGATTCAAAACATCTTCTTGCTGCTTGTACCCAAGAGGATGACCTGTCCCATCCGATCATGGATATTCCCCTAGAATTTATCCATTGCCTTTGGTAATTACTTTGTCTTCTCTGCTCTTCAAGAGAAGCGTTTTCATCAAATGTAACACATTAAAGAAGCTGGCCATCCGTATTCGAGCATGCTCCCCTTTAAGTGGATATGTCTTATTAATAGTGTTAATGCCACTCCATAATGTCCGAAAAACGACCGTATCAGTTGTCCAAGACCTGCCTGTAATGCTGTCCAATAGGAATCGATAAATGGGAAAGCCGAGATTTTCATGGCTTTCCCATTCCATTAAACAAACCGAATTTGATAACTATCTTTATTTCTCAAATTAAACCGGGCCTCTCTCATAATCACGTAACAATAACGATCAAGTTCTATTCGGGATGGGATGCCACTAACGAAGTTCGAAACATTCCCCGCAATAAATGGGATACGCCTTCTCCTCGAGCTGGATAAACCAGATATTCGCTTCCCGATCATAGACCATCCGCTTCCACGGTTCGTTCATGACAATTCACCTTGAATGACGTGCCTCACCATATAAGAATGTCCCCGCCATTCAAAAGGTACATTTTGGCCATCGTATGCCGGAAGGTGTGGCAGGAGCCTCGTACACCCTGAAGCGCTGCCTTATGTAGTGGTCGCGGACAATTTTTTCAATGGCAGCTTTTCGCAATGTTTGTTGTTTAATGTAATCCAAACCTCATCTAAGGGTAGTGAGCCGCGTTCCTGGATATACTTTAAAAACGTCTTCATACAAGTAACTTGAATAGGAACGATACGGGGCTTCCGTCTTTTGCCCATTGGAATGCAAATGCTCTGATTTTGAAAATCAATATCCGGGAGCTTCATGTTGGTGAGCTCCATCACTCTCATCCCCGTTTCAAGCAAAACCAGCATCATGGCATAATTGCGCAATCCGGTGAACGTGGTTTGGTCGGGCTGCTCAAGCACGGTTCTAACCTGATCCTCCGTAAAGGTGAAGAGCATCTGATTGTTGGTTTTGATGACCTTGAGACCATCGGCAAGATTCGTTTCCATCATGCCGTCCAGCCATAAAAATCTGAAGAAGCCTTGGCAGGTGCGGATGCGGCCGTTTATCGTGTTGGCGGTTAAATTCTGATCGAGCATGTAATGAATCATCCGTTGACTCAAATCGGCAGGAACGAGCGTTTTGAGCTCTAGCTTGAAGTGATCCATAAAGTGCTCGAACGCCTGCAGATGAAAAATTTGTAAAAATCAATGGTGGTTGGTGCAAGATTGCGGTACCGGTAGTCGAGCAAGTATAATTTGGAGGCTTCGCGGAACTGCACACGCGGCGAAACGTTCTCTGGTAAAATGAACGATTGGCTGTCATAAACCTGATTATTTTTCATTCTGATTTTCATCCTTTCCTCGTCAAGGATTAGTGAGGGAAAGATTAGCGCGGATGCTGCGCATCGGTTGCACTAAACAATGCGGTATATGCGCTCGCTAAACCTTGCAAAATCGGCGGACAAACTTTCTTGAAAAAATGTTTGCAATCGGCGAGAAAACCTGATAGTATAACGCTTTTCGCTGTTTCGAGCGGAACGAATCACCTCCTAAGTACTCACCAATCTTAGGATCTGGCGAGAAATCGTGGGGGTTCAAGTCCCCCTACGTGCACCAACTACTAAAAAACTCTCAGATCATCTGATCTCGAGAGTTTTTTTATGTGCGCCACGCATGGCGCGTAGCTAGTCGGTGAGAAGCGAACGAGCATAGGTTCAGTAGTTTAGCAGGTGAGAAGCCTGCTTGGAAAGGCGAAAGCCACGCCACCAATAGCGAGTCTTGGAACTGCAATGGTAACATTGCAGTTTAAACGTAGACTGTCAGGATGCAGGCCTGAATGTGATGGAGCCTCGAAATCTAGAAAAATGGGAAGGTCGACGGTGTTCACTGATCGAAAGACAATACATGGTCAGGCGAAAAGGCAAGTCTGAAGAAGCTTCCCGGGGTCTAAGAGCCAGGCATGTTTACCAATGACTACTCAGCAACTCGGGAGGCCCTGACGCTCTTCTGCAAGTCAAGTACTCGTTAGGAACAACTGCAGGAGTATGGCAAATAAGCGGTAAAACGCAAGGATGCCAAACGGCAGTCAGGGAATCGGATCGCCGCATAGTACCTGTGAAGCTGGTGTAATGCTGGTGGAGGAAAGGCAGGCGATACAAAATCGAACTTGGTAAGGAAACATTTACCGCACACTGGGGTGGAGAAGAAATGGAAACGAAATTAACAATAATAGCGGAAATGGCAAAAGCCGACCCGAAGCTGAGGTTGACCTCAATTTCGCACCCTAGCGAACGTATGAAATGATGTTTTTCGATAAAAAGAGATATGGCGAACTCGTGTCGGATCCCTCTACAAAATAGGAATAGGTAACGTTCGCCTTTCTCCAAAGAGTTAAGGCTACTAGGTAGATTCTAAAATAACGTTCTTTTTATGCTATCCTTGTATGCCATATGTCCATCGAAATGGAATAGGGTTTTCATTGACTTCTTGAAGATACTTTTCAATCCGTTCCTTGAGTTCCGCTTTAGACTTAACACGAATATGTCGTAGGACTTGTTTGGTCATCTTAGCGAAGAATGTTTCTATGACATTCAACCACGAACCATGTTTAGGAGTGAAAATGAACTCAAATCGATCAGTGACTGTTTCCAGATAAGCTTTTGTTTCCTTAGATATGTGTGCAGAGTGATTGTCCAACACGATTTATATACGCAATTCAGGTTTGTAATGCGCATCAGGTTTCTTAAGGAAATCAACAAATTCCCGGCTGCGATGACGTTCTTCAACAGAGCCAATTACCTCGCCTGTTACGCCCCTACGCCAAAGATTGAGAAGTCATTCACCCCGAGGTGCCGACGGGCATTGCAGGCAAGGGATTCTTCGTGCGCTGCTAGTTGCACCGCTTGAGAATATCGATACATTTACGGGACTACATCGTCGTTTAAATTTCGATTTTCGCTTTCGCTATCAATGTGGGTTCGACTAGACCGTGAAGCTCCTTCGATCGCGACATTAAGTCGCGTATTCGCTGAATTAACCAGCAAGGGGCTAGCTAAGCGTCTGTTTGAAGATCTCGTAGAGCAATGTAAGGAGGAAGCAATCATCCACGGAAGCGATGTTGCGATCGGTATTGCAGCGATTCATGCTTATGAGATGAAGCAGCCAAAACGGAAAAGCGAACAGACTGGCAACGCTAACTGGGCGCGAAGTTCGACTCGTTTGGCAACAAGGTCAAGTGGTTCGGTTACAAGCGTCATCTTGCCGTTGACACAGCAAGCGAGCTACCGATGGCGTCTGTGTTACGCCGGCTCATGTCAATGATGGGGATATGGCTCCGTCACTCATCAGGCAAGTGGCTGAGGAGACGAAAGTGAAGTTCTTTATACTTGATGCTGGTTATGACCAACTGAAAAATTATGAAGCAGCACGGAACGTCAAGGCTCAAGCCATTATTCTGATGAATCTTCGCAATGAGAAGGAGCCGCCTGCAAGTATGACATCCAATGGTACGCCTTGCTGCTCAATGGATTTCCCGATGACCTATTGGGGCGCTGATGGGGATCACTTGAAGTTTCGATGTCCCTACGCCACAAGAAAGGTCGACTGTCCACTCGGCAAGGCGTCATGCTCAGCTTCCAATTATGGAATGGTCGTCAAAGTCGATACGAGAAGTGATTTAGGGCCCTATTCGAGTCCACATCGGGACACGAAATACTGGAAGAAACTCTATAACGAAAGAACAAGTGTGGAACGCTGTTATTCCCGATTGAAAACCTATCTAATTGCAGATGCTAAGCACGTCTGGGGCATTCAGAAGGTAACAACACACCAATACCTGAACGCCATTGTATTGCTCGCTTCTGCGATAGCAATGGCTCGTAAATCTAAGAAAGCTGCCGCTTAATTTTTTTGATTCGCCAGAAAATTCTGCAAGTCTGCTCATTTTTGCCCTTCAAGTCAGTGAAGCTGCAAAATTTGCCAGGGATTCTACGGCGTATTTTTCAAAAACAGAATTATGCAAAATGCTCAACTAATAACCTGTCGTATTCATTGCTAATAATTACCTATGTGAATCAATTTCATAATTTTCAAGCCTTGACCTGACTGACTTTTCAAGCATAGAAAAAGGAGAACCTCCCCAAATCTCGAAAGTGTTAAGTACGACCAAAACACAGAGACAAAGGAGGAACTCCCATGCCATATATTCGACACGAGAGCTTATTTTCCCTTCAAGTGTTATACGAAATGGAGCAAAAAGATCGTTTTAAAGCGATTTTCTCTGCGGTCGATATCACTCCTGCTTTACGTGCAGTTCGTAAAAAGTCTCTTTATGGGGCTCCTGTTGAAGCGAATTATCAGGCTATGGTTTATTCATTAATCGCTAGGATCGTAGAAAGAATCCCAACGATTAAGGACTTAATCAAACGGCTTCGTGAAGATATCCTGTTCCGATTAGACTGCGGGTTCACCCTCGCCGAGAAGATCCCTTCTGCGGCTTCGTATTCGAGATTAATCAAAAAAATTAGTCAGAGTGAAGCTCTGGAACAGATGCAAGAACAAGTCGTTCAGCAAGCGATGACGGAGGGTTTCATTTCGGACGATACGATTGCCATCGACGGCACCCCTATCGAAGCCCGCGATCAGGCGCCGGCAAAACCAGAACAGGAAGAAAAGCCGAAGCCCAAGAAACGTGGGCGAAAGTCCAAGGCAGAGCGCGAAGCTTGGTTACGGAAAAAACAAGAAGAAGAGGAACAAAAGCCTATTTATGAAAAGGAAATTGCTGCTCAGCTTTGTCAGTCTTACGATACCTTACGAAATGAAATGCCACGGGCTCCTCAGTGGGGCGTCAAGAAAAGCAGTGAAGGCAAAAACGTATTTTGGTATGGCTACAAAGGTCATTTAGCAGTCGGAACCCGGAGCCAGTACATCCTGGGAGCCTTGCTCTCTTCAGGAAACTTGAACGATGGGAAGGCTGCGATTCCTTTAATGAAAGGAATTATGGCTCAATTCAAATCCTACTCCTACAAATATGCAGCCATGGACGCGGGGTACGATTACGAGCCCATTTACAAGCAAGTTCGTTCTTCTGGAGCTCAAGCTGTGATTGCGTACAACCGACGACGAGAACCTGAGCTTGTAGGGTTTGACGAGCATTTCGCGCCGACTTGTGTCAGAGAACATGCCTACCGATACGACAGCTATGATCCCAAGTACGAGACGATAAAGTACGTCCGACCGAAAGAGTGTCAAAACTGTCCCTTGGCACAGGATTCGCTATGTCAGAAGGTTTACAAGATGAAGATCACAATAGATCTACGAAAGTATTCTGCTCCTGCACGAGGGAGTAAGTCATGGAAAGAAGTGGCCAAGAAACGATCTGCCGTCGAGCGCGTGAATGCATACTTGAAAGAATATTTTCAATTAAACAATGTGCGGCACCGGACAGGACAAAAGGCCAAAGCGCACTTTAACTTGGTTACGTTAACGTACAACGCCATGAAACTGGCTAACGACCGATTAAACCAACAGCACCAAGCCCAGGCTGCCTAGAATTTAAAAATTTGATTGCAGATTTTCGGTTAGTGCAAACATGGGCGGCAATGCATTATGAAATTGATTCATTTAGTTATGAAAAAAAATAATTGGTCATCAACTAGTAGATGTCTCATCCTAAATGTAATAGGTCTAGCAGCGATTGCAGCATCTTATTTTCTATTAAAAGATGTAATCGTGTTTATCATGCTTATATCACTCGTAGTATATACAGTAATAACTATTTTAGTTCACCGTTTAAATGATTAATTTTAAAAACCTTATTTATTAGGACTTTTATCCTTCTTTATTTTTTAATTGTGACTTTTTAGGATGGAATGCGTTTTTAATATTTAAAGGGATTATTTAGTTTAAATGTAATTGAATATATAGGGAGGTTTAAACATGGCTAAAAAAAAAGCATGGGGATAGCTTTAATAATCAGTTTAGCACTAATGTCTGGCTGTGAAAGCTCTACGAAGACCAAAGAAACAAATATTCAACCCAAAGATATTCAAACATATAATATGATTGTTAAAGAGGTCTACAACGATAATATTCCATTTGCACAGGATGGAATCTTTTACACAGATTCTGGAAAGATTATTGTAGGTTTAAAGGAAGAGAATGAAGATACTAAACAACTGAAAGAAAAACTTGAAACAAAGTTGAAAGATAAAGTGAAATTCATAGAAGTCGAATACTCAAGGTCAGATCTCAATCAGGCTTTAAATAAGTTGAAAACAAAATTGAAGGAAATTGATGATGCTGGTATAAAAATGACTCATATCGGAGTGGAAATTTCTGAACAAAAAGTCATTTTTGTTTTTAACGAATTTGATAAACAACAATTTAAAGACATAAATGATGTTGAAAAATTCATTGAAAATTTAGTTACAAAACAAGAGAAAGAGATGCTTGATATTACTTACAATCCTGGCATGAAAACAGAAGTTGGAGGATAAAAATTTGCAATACAAATTAAGGCTCATCCAACGTCTGCAGTGCCCAATCAGGGTTTGCTCGCTGGTACGATGCGCAATTGTAGGTTTTATCAATATGAATATATTAAAACCGCATAGTCAGGTCTGACACCGGACTACGCGGTTAGTTTGTTTAGAGTAATTTTTTTTGCCGATGAAGACAATTCCTATATTTATTGCCAGAATAAAGAAAAACGATATCCCGTAAATACCCGCTTGTACAAGCTGAGCGAGTCCATCAGGAGCACTGCTCCAGAGCCATATGAACCCTGCAAGCAGAATAACCCCGTTTAAAAGTGTAGCAGTCAATAGGGTTTTTAAGCTGCCGTGCTTAATACCCCGCACACTAATAACAATCGTAAGGATCAGAGAAAGAAATATAGGCGCCAACAATTTCATTAAATCCTCTTCCAAGCACATCACCTCCTACATCTAAATGTAATATAAAAATGAGTAAATTTGTGGTCGTTTTTCTAAGTTTTATCCAAGAAACTCCTGCGCCTCCACGCTGTACAAGGGGACTCGTTCCGAACCAAGGCTCATCCCCGCCAAGATTTTGACGCTCCTTAGTATATTTCGTGTTGGATACATCAAAGTTAGTGGGGGTGCCTTTCTTCGTTCCGTCTATCATTAATTTCTATCCCTAATTTTTATCATTAGGAAGCATAAGATTTTCTTTATCTATCTCGCTATCTAACCAATTTGATATTAGGTTTTGTGTATAATCTAAATCTTCCGTATCAACATCATAGTACCAAGTGCTGCCGATCATTTTCCCGTTACCATGTAACATGTAGCTTTCAAAATCAGGGGGCGTATCATTTAAATACAAGGTTTCAGCTAAACTAAAAATAAAATCAGGATGCATATTTGTAGTGAAGTTAGAACCAGCTATATCAATCAAGTCAGGAACTTTTGTAATATTTTTCAGTTCTAACACTTTATCCATCATGGATTTTATAAAGATACGTTGGCGTTCAGTACGTTTAAAGTCAGAATCCTCACGATAACGAACGTAATTCAAAGCATCTTGGCCATCATAAATCAATTTGTTAGGGTCTATTCTCAATTTTATATGTACTGGATTTTTATTTTCAATCACTTCTGTGATAGGAAGCTTCACTCCTCCAACAGCGTCGACGAGATTTATGATTGCATTAAAGTTTACAGTTCCATAATAATTAACTTTTGTTTTTAGCAAGTTCTCAACCGTGTCTATAGACATTTTTTCCTCTCCATAGGCGAAAGCTGAATTAATCTTTGATTTTACATCCCTTCCTATAATTTCAGTGTAAGTGTCCCTTGGGATAGAGACTAATAATACTTTATTATCTTTAGGGCGAATTACTGAATATATGATAGTATCTGATCTACTGGCTTCTTTGCCGCGCTGATCTATCCCAAGAAGAAGTAAGGAAAAAGGTTCATTTTTGAACGATTGATTATCGCTATCCTCGTATCCTACTGCTTTGTAAGATTTATCTAGACTTGTTTTTAAATCTTCTTTTAGTAGCGAATTAAAGGCAAATATAGATAATTCTTTTCTAAAAAGATAGCCAACACCAGCCATCATAATCAGGATTAATAAAGAGAGATAAATCCATTTCATTTTATTAGTTTTTCTCACGCTTTTAAGATTCCTTGACTCCATGAAACTACACAACTCCTCAAGAAGACATAAAAAAACTGTACCTTCCAATATCAAGCTCAATCATTTATATGATTGAGCTAGGGAAACCCCGCTAATCTTCTATAGCAGAAATACTTATATGCATTACTTTTTACTGTATTAATTTGGATAATATATCTCTATGCATATCCCTATTTTAGCGTAATTTCCAAAAAAAACAACTATTTCCTTGGAAAAATGTACTACTTATCGATTTGTACTCGCTCAAAATCCAAGTGCAAGTTAGCTAAGAAGCAGAATTCCCTGATTACACATTTGGTGCATTATTCGGAGGAGAATAGTAATGTCCGTTAGTGCATAATTCTCAAGTCAAATACCTATAAAGCTTGCTATCCACAGACTGCTCCAGTACTAGATTCATATGCACAACAGAAATCAATTTGCCGTTATTATCGAGCATAGACCCCTGGACCGCGCTTTGAGGATCGGGATGAGCTTTACCCAAATAATAGAACTCCGTTCCTTCCGCATCGTCCTTTTTGATGAATACGTGCAAGTCGATTCCCCGCTCGTCTGCCTCAAGGATTGTTCGGACTTCTTCCGATTCCAGAGTTCGTCTGCTTCTTGTCGACCACTTCAACACCTCTGGAGAAATGAATTCCTCCTGATAGTTCGTGCTTGCTTCAACCCCTTCATGCTTATGATAGCTGACAAAGATGGGGCAGGTCTGATACTTCGTCTTGTACCCATACATGGTGGAGCTTTCATCACTCAGCCAATTGAGCAGCTTACAGGAATCCTTCCGGGAATACTTTTTATAGAGCGTAAGGTGTTCATGGCAATCATATTGCTCCGTGATATGTGAAGCGGTTTGGATGATATCGGCAAGCATGCCCCTAAAGTACTCATTGTTCTGCATGGACTGCGACAACACCGGATGAAATACAAACTGCTGCGCCTCCGTGAATACGACGACGGGGTTGTCACCATATTTCTTCCTTGTCGGCTCTGTGAAAAAGGACATGTCCAGCACACGTTTCACGGAATCCAGTGTTTGCGAATCCACAGAACATCTATGCTCACCAAGAGCGTGGACCCATTCCTGGGCTGTAACACGACACGCTGTGAGTAACTGGCTCAGCAAAACAATCTCATGCCTGCGTTTACCATTCAACACTTCCGCCGACAGCATAATTAAATACTTTTTCTCTTGATCGGTTAGTGAAGGAACTGGCTCTTTAATCTTTTGCAAAAAATGATAATAGCTCCCGTGCTCATCTGAGAAAATCAGCGGATCGATCGAGCCGTGCTCCAAGTAATCCAGGTGCGTAGGGATGCGGTTTAAACGGTTTTTGAGCTGGATATATTCTTCTCTCAGGATCTTCAGCGCGGTTAAGTTACTATTGCTCATCGATTGAAAGACTGAAGTTTTGAATTACATTCGAATTACATTCGAATACACATTTGGTCATAAACTTCGTTTGCTCTGGAAATCACCCGTTTCATAAAGGCAAGCTATGTTGATTCTAATGTGATATAACTTCTTATAGAAATTTCCATAGGCCTTCAATTAAATTGAAATCTGGTGAATACCTTGGCAGAAAAACGAACTGCAGCCGGGAATGCTCCTGTAATTTGATTTGTACTTGTTCAAGGTGATGATTTCGGCCATTATCTAAGATCATCACGATGTTGCCTTGGAGATAGGATTGAAGTCCGCGTCCAGAACGGGAATAAAAAGCTGGAGTATCAATCGCTGACCATCGCAGTAGAGTACGTGGCCCGTCTCATAGTAGAATACGCCAAACAGCTTCTTTTAGGAGTGGACGATTTTAGAACGAGTAGTTCTTTATTTCACAATAGTGTATACGGGCAGACAGTCAAGCACTGATTTTGAGGTTTTTAAAATTTTTTCGTAACTTTTATTAAAACTATTGTTATATAGTATGTAACCAAAAAAAACAGAAAAGGAGGAAAGTGTGTCTTGATGATCGTTGGTATAAAATGTTTAAAAAACTTATGAGTGCATGATTTTTATTGGTATGACATTTTCAGTTACTGTTTATGCTTCCGATAACAGTGAGGAAGAAGGCGTTATTGTTAAAGAATACTCTTATGTTGATGAAGAAGAAAATATTGTTTTAGTTCAAGAGAAGGCTTATAACCCACTTTCAAATGGAGAAAATAGTAAGCTTTTAGCAGCAGCCCCAAACTGGAATGCTAAAACGGAGTTGGGGAAAGCCTTCAAGTTTCCAGTTCCACAAGCGCAGTTTCATTCAACTGGTACCTCAACTTCATGTATCCTAATACTAGAAAAGACTCAACAGGTTGGTAAAGGTTAATTTAATAAAATAGGGAGGCGGGGGGAGTTAACACCTTCCTCCTTATTGTAACTTAGGATGTGAGTAGATGATTAAATGGACAGCTTGGCCATTGATGATTCTTGTTTTATTGATCGCTGCCGGATGTTCAGGGGATAACGAAAACAAACCAGATAATCTGGAAGAAAATATGCTGCCGAATGCCAGAGAAGAACAAGGTTTTTCACTGGGTTTTTACGATCAAGAGATGCAAATTGAAAAGGAACGGACATTTGAAATAGAAACAGACGATTTCTTGAGGAACATACTATTTAGAAATAAGACTAATATGGACCGTTCTTTTACACTTATCATTTTTAGTAACGGTGAACAGAAAGAATTTATAGTGAACGGCCAACGAGAGAAGGTCTACCATTTTAACCTCGAAAGTCAACAAGAAGCGAACATGCTCGTGAAATTGGTGAATATTGAAGATGGATTTCATGCTGTAGATTATATTATTATGGAGAACTCAGACATTGTTATAGATTCAAATGATCTTACTGTGGCTGATGAACTTTCGAGGATATTTAATGTCAGAGTTAATTTGTTTAAAGACATGAATTCGATACCGACGGAACGCCCTTCGTTGACTCAAATAGGCGAAGACTTAACAGAATCACGAGTCGAAGGTTTACTGATCAATAAGCACGATAAATTATACAGTGCCTTATTGCAGACAGAGAGCAAAGAAACGGTAGTGTTCGATTTGGTTTACGGTAATCTTGGAGAGGATCATTTGGATTTTTATTTGGTCAGCCTCATTGATTGGAAGCAGGAGAGAATGAATGGTAGTTTAAAGATTTACGACGATCTGGCGAGTCAGGAAAATAAGAAAATGAAGGTTTCCGTTGAAAATCCGAAAGAAGGAAACAATCTAAGGGTAATTATGCTAACCAATCCGTTTACGCCTCTCACAGAAGAGTCGCCTTTTACTTCAAGCCCCAAGGCAAGTTTTAAGCTAGAATTAACAAAATAACCCTAGGCATCTCATTCCCAAGAAATATGAACTCTTCCTGCTCATTTTTTAATAGTCGCTCCGTTTCGGAGCGGCTTTTGTGCGCTTGGCGGTGCATCGTACTAACGGGTGAAAGATCCGAGCACGCCGTAAAGATGGCGGAAGTGCAGAACTGACTGGTAGTGCGTTGGCCGCGAGGCAGCGTGCGGAGAATCAGAAGGTAAATCCCGGACAAGCGGCGACCAAGTTGGCTATCGAAGTCGGATAACCCTGCAAAAAAGGGACGTCCCGTACCATCAGAGACTTGCATACGAAGGGATAGTAGCGAAGAAGTCTGCAGGAAAAGCCGCAAGATCCGGTTTGACCGCATGAACGGGAAACCGCTGTATGGAAGAAGCGGATAACGACTTGATTGTATTGCTGAATGAGATCGTCCACCATTTTAGAACGGTGGGTGGACATAAGAGACATGGCTGATAATAGTCGTCATATCAGGTGTGCTTTTTCCCAAAGTACGGCACATTAGCTTCAGTAATAAGGCTTAACCACTCCTGCTTTATACGCTTTAGATTGACCTAATGGTTATATTGTTCCACTCCCCATCCTAATAGAAACCAAGGGTGAAGCGGGATTTCACTAACCCGGACAATGGACTCTATGACATCATATTCACCGGATTGTACTAAAGATTCGAATTGATCTATAGCATGAATGGACTGCGTATTCGCAGCTTGAACAAATTATAAATGTAAAAACGTCCGGAGATCGAGTTATGCTTACCATAGATTCCTTTTAAGATCGTAATGAACTGCTGCATGGTTGGATCCGGCGATTCAATAGATACCGAAGCAGTTCCTGCTGTATTTAGTTGAAGCGTCAAATGCCGTTCAAGCTTAGCTGAGCCAGGATTGAGCATTGAACAGGCTCCGAGCGATTGTTCTGTACTCCGAATGAATATACGTCTTAGTTCTAAAGACCGAATCATCTCTTTTCTCAAAAGCTAGTGAGTGTTTTTCGCTCGTTGATGGCAGTGTGGATGTGATCAATGAAGTAACGGACTTGTGAATTTTGAGCTTTTACAGTGGGGTCGACCGTGAGTTGATGGTGCAGCTTTCTGGCTTGGTGTCTGCTTGCTAAAGTCTTGATTTTCTCTATTAAGAGTTTGGTCTCGTGTGTTGTGATAAATCTAACGGAAGAGATAGCGTCCACCAGCATCCTAAGCTCGTAAACCTCGAATTTTCTGTACTGGTGATAGTAATAGTCAGTTTGTGCGTCCTTGGCTTCTTCAATCTGAAATCCGCTGTCGCGTAGATCATCTATAGTGTTTCTAATGGTATTCCTGGATACCTTATAATCACTTCCAAAGTGGATTTTGAGCTGATTTGTAATTTCACTTAAGACATTTCATGTTCTTCATCTGTCTGATTAAACAGTATATCTCTGATCTTCATGGATCGTTGGAGATTTGTGATATCTCGCATGGCGGTTCAGCTCCTTTCTTTGATTAGCTTCTAATCTATTTTATGATATGTATAGGTCTCATTGGTATACTATTTTGAAAATTTTGGAATAGTAGAGGGCTTTGTACCCTTTCCCGGTTAATAGTAGATATGGTAAAAAGGTAGTTATCTAAAACTTACGGAGAGGTCATGATATGTCAAGGATATTAGTTCCTCCTGAAGTGCTGCTGCAGGTAGCTGAGCAGTTTGAACGGGGTGCCCATCATCTCGAGAGGATGAATAAGGCTTTAAACCACAGCCTTTCCCAGATGTCAGAGGAGTGGGAAGGGATGACCCGGGAGCGTTTTTACGGTGATTTTCATCGGGCCGCCCGCGAAATCAATCAGACCCTGGAGCTTATGCAGCAGGTTCACCTCGAGCTAAAACGTACGGCAATCAAGTTCAAAACCTTGGACAGCAATTTGGATCCGAACGGCGTAAACTCTTTAATGCTCGCAAAATTTGAGGGAATGTCAGCGGCGGGAGCGGAAGGGCTGTCAGCAGCAAATGCCCAGTCTCCCGATCGTACTTTGCTGTTTGTAGATAAAGATGGCCAGACCGTAGCTGAGTTCAGCAGTACATCTAAGCTGGAGGATATAATAGGCGAGTATCGGGAAGATGAAGAAGGAAACGTTTATTTTGCAGGACAAAATGGGTCCCAACTTTCCGTTAACACCGAGAATTTGGACCAGCTGCTGGAGCAGTATAAGAATCTTAAGGAATTTTTCACGAGATCAGAAATACTGTATAATCCTCGGAGGAGTGCAGCTGACTTTCTGCAATATGCGGTGGATGAAGGGTATGATCCGGTCACCTTCGAATGGATGGGGAATTCTCCGAATCCAGATGCCCAAAATGTTGTGGATTTTAACCGAATGAGAGGTGAGGTCAATTACAAGTACCACTATGAACCGATCCATAGGAAAATCCGCGATACGGCAGATACTGCGCTGAATATGATCCCGTTTGTCGGCACGGCGAAAGGACTCATAGAGCTCTACACCGGCAGGAGTATGATAACAAATGAAGAATTGTCACTTATGCAGAAAGGCTTCACCGTAGCCTCGATGATTCCATTCGCAGCCGCGTTCCGGCCGATGGGGAAGTTGTCCAAAGGGTTAGGTAAAGGGGCGGACATTGGAGATGAAGCAGCACAAGCGGGCAAGCCCGTGGATGATGTGGCTGAGGGAAGGGGGAAATTCAATGATCCAATAAAAACGAAAACGAATAAAGGTGTAGAAATTGAATTTGATAATCCGTACGGTAATAAAATAATGTGGGTTGAACAAAACCCTAAGAATATTCCAAGCGCAATCGAAAGTGCAAAGAATAGCAGCAATATTGGTAAAGCTATTGAGGGTAAAGTTGGAGATTACGTTCAGCAAAAGGTAGATGTAATAGGGTTCAGCTTAAAATTAGACAATATATCTACTGGTAAACCATCAGGAGATATTGATGTCATGACACACAATCAAATTATTGAAATTAAAAAGTCAATGTCTGCTGTTAAAATGGATCAAATCGATAAGTATGTTAATCCAAGTAACTCTCAATTCTTTAATTTTGAGGGTAGAGAGATTGTACTGTATATTGATGAGATTATTGATATCTCAAATCCTCAAACAGCTAAAATGATTCAAGAAATTAATAGTAAAGGTGTAAAAGTTGTGAATTCGCTCGAAGAGTTAGGGGGAGTATTGAAATAATGGGGATGTCATCTTTTTTATTATTTAAACGTGGGGAAAGTAATCCAGCAAATGATTTGCTGAGAGATCTTAATAAGATATGTGTAGAAGAGAATCTTTTCTTTGATAGTGATGAAGAAAGTTTCGATAGTGATGGGGCACTAAAATACACACGAGTATATATAAGTGACTTGCCATTTAGAGAGGATTATTCAAGAACTCTTAGTTTTAGTGTGTATGATGAACCATATGAATATCAATTAGTTAGTTTTAATTGGGATGATACTAATAATGAATATTTTAAAGCAGTAGTATCTGACGATTTTGATGATAATGAAGATCTATTATTACGATTTTTCCACGCTATACTTAAGATCTATCCGACATCAAAAATATGGATAGAGGAAGAATGGTTTTATACCCTAGAGGACTTAGATAATATTACTAATATGCCGTACATGAGTGATTGGTGCTATAAAGATCCAAGGGAATTAGCTCAAGGTTAGCTGTGATAGCAGATGATCTGCAAAAATGAGCTTCAAATAGGGCTGCCCAGCGCCCCAAGTGTTTGGATTAATTATCTAATTAAGTGCTTAGTAAACCAATAGATTGGCAGAGGAAGGTATGGAGTTGTCAAGAAAAGTGCAGTCTGAAAACACACTCATGAAGAAATCCTGTTGCTAAGCTGCGTGTGACAGCATTCTTTCACGGTAAATCGTTGGGGGCCAGCCCCCTGGATTCGTAGTGTAGATGCGCCGTCTATTGTAGTAGGTCATAATATATCTAAAGATGATCGATTTGATCTGCGCCATCGGGGGGTCTGTCAATAAGTTTGTGTAAACTCTAAATCAAGAGTTCCCCTGTTAATGTTAAGAGAAGAAGATGCTCTTTAAGGCAGATGCTGGCCAATCCGTTCAGGATAAAAGACGGATAATTGAAGCAGGATCTGACCCCAGTTTTGGACTCGGCCTGTCCACTTGCGGGTGACATCGACCGTCACCAAATAGAGCATTTTGAGCAGCGATTCATCCGTAGGAAAGATGCTTTTCCCTTTCGTTACTTTACGGAGTTGGCGGTGGTAGCTCTCAATCATATTGGTCGTATAAATGAGCTTACGAAGCTCAGGTGGGTACTTAAAGAACGTGGCGAGTTCTTCCCAATTATTGCGCCAGGAACGGACAATGAGTGGATATTTGGCGCCCCAGATCTCCTCAAACCGATCCAATTCGAGCAGAGCCATGTCCTCTGTTGTGGCCTTGTAGATGGGCTTTAAATCCGAGGTCACCTTCTTGAGATCTTTGTAGGATACATAACGGGTGGAGTTGCGGATTTGGTGAATGATACATTTTTGGATTTCCGTGTTGGGATAGCAAGCTGAAATCGCTTGTGAGAAGCCTGTAAGGTTATCTACACAAGTAATGAGAATGTCCTGAACACCGCGATTCTTCAATTCATTGAGCACACTAAGCCAGAACTTTGCAGACTCATT
>NZ_JBISEO010000027.1:0-24348 GCF_044383795.1 Paenibacillus sp. JSM ZJ436 | reverse complement strand
AGAATGGGAAGAATCGTGTTAGTATTTTTCATGGAGTCGTCACCTTCCCAATTGTTTGTAGGGGTACAAACATTTTATCGGGTTGACGGCTCTTTTTCTACCATTTAGTGGTTAATCAACAGGCCTGGCATTGAACAGTTGTTTTGCAGTTGGATGCCATGTATCATTTAACCCTCTATCTCTATTAGTACCATTGCTTGTTATTGTTCCAACACTTTCGGATACTAACGGGTCAAAGACCTTTAACTCGGGGTGCTGAATTAATTCAAGAAAATGATTTGCTGCATAGGTACCACATAAAAAAGTTCCTATAACATCACTATCTTTTGCTTTATAAGAGAAACAATAATAGCTGTCAGTAAGTAAGTCCTTAGTACAACTTTGGCGCTTTTGTCCATTTAACAATCGAACATGAGCGATGGGTTTAATGTTATATTCTTGAACCATTTTCTCTCTCACTTTTGATGATCTGCATAGGAGCATTTTATGCACCTCATTCCTCAATGTCCCGTCTCGCCATAAATTAAATCCCTTTAATATACTGTTGTATTGGGAATATAATTTTGTTAAAATTATTTTTCACTTGCAACTCAGCATCTTCATATGAACATTCCCAAAAATTACTCAAATATTTCAGAACAAGCGATATATCACGAGATGTAACAACATTTCCTTCAACTTTGATAAAAGGTCCATCAGTTTCAGTTAACATTCTATCTCTTGGGATTTTCGCAATGATTTTACAACCATTAGCAGATTCAATCATTGCAGGGTTAATAGAAAAATAGTGTCCTTCTTCAACAATGGCTTTTATTAAGGATAATGAACCACTGTACCAATGAAAAACAGCCTGTTGAATTGAGAACTCTTTTAGCATTTGTAAGACTGTAGATTCTGCTCTTCTTGAATGAAGAGAAATAAATCGCGGTCTATCACTGATATGACTTAACACATGCCGCAGGCTTTGGAGTTGTTTTGTTTTTGTACTTATGCCTTCACTTGAAAAGTCCAGACCAATTTCTCCAATGTATGATGTCGTTTTTGCATACTCAATAAATTTATTCATTTCAGTAGGTGTATGCTTATCGGCATAGATTGGATGTAAACCCAGAGCCACTCGAATATATTTAAATTCTTTCAAATGAGAATATCCCAATGCATAGTGGCTCGGTAAATTTGTAACTGCAATAGTAGGTATACCTTTTTTTTCATTTTCATTAGCTATTATATAAGGGCTCTTGTACAAATCTATATGGCAATGAGTATCAATCATTTTAATTCACATCCTTAAGTAAGACCGACCAATCGTTTAATTGCAGTTGTTCCTTTGTCATTAACAAGTTCCTTTATCTCGGTCATGGCTCGAATAACAAGATTTGAATATTCTTCAATTTCTTCTATAGACACACCACTAGAAAGCAATAATCTTTTTATTTCCTCAACTTTATAGTTATGCCCTAGAAATGATAACATAGCCCTAAAATCTAATAAAGAGTCCTTATCGGCAGTTAATTCGATTTCGTCACTAAAAATCTCAACACCATATTTTTCAATGTCTGCATGTATAACATGCAATGACGCTCTTCTAAAAATACAGGGTACACATCTCCCACAACCCTTTGCATCTCTTCTAAACCAACTGGATTTATGCCCGCTTTTCCCACAGGATACTGAATCGGGTATAGCGTTTTGTAATACTTGTTGATTTCTGCACTGGCTAATTGCCTCTCCTTTGGTCTTCATACCTAATGGGTTTAATATTGGATTCGTTATCCCAACACTTTGTAAAATATAACTCAGCATTCGCAAATAGCTTGGATGAGCGGTTCTCGTGCTACAAGACCCTCTGCGAGATGGTGTAAGAGGTATATTCAAAGCAATTGTTCCATTCTCCGGTATTAATAATGGTACATCCTCACCAATACTCGCAGCTGCGTAGATGCCGATGGCCAGGAACAATATGGAGCGACTTCTGAAAGTTGTTTCTTTTCCTGAAGGCCTCTGCCCTGCCCTAACTTGTAATGAATCGATTCTGGTAGCATAATGTTGCTGCATATGTTTTAAAAGATTACTCTGATCTGTCTTAGGTCCACTTACTTGCCCATCATAGTGCCCCACCAGTAAAATATCTCCTTGTGGATTGCTTTCTAACCAGTCAACAGCACCCACTAATGAATCTAAACCACCCGAAAATAAGCAAACCATGTCTGCATTCACACGTGACAGGACTCTTCTTGGTGGACGTCTACTTTCTGCTGGCCTGTGTAACGAAGAAGTATTTTGATAAAACTCAATATCCCATATATCTCCTGTCAAAAATGACATACACTTATCCAAATTTTCCTTTTCAGCTTGCCACTTCATTAACTCATATACAGGAATTTTAATCTTAATATTCCGAGTCCATTTATCCTCTGCATTTTTTCTCTCAACAAATTTATCTGTGGCATAGAACACAGAAGCCATAAACAAAAAGTCCAAAACAGTATTGTTCGGAATTCCACATCTTTGAAATAGTGTTTTAAAATCTAAATCAAGATTACTGACTTCTTGAGTATCGGTATTCTGAAGGGACACTTTTGCTAGTTCGCGTTTAGTTTTTTCCGCCGGGCTTAACGTCACATTTATCATGGCTAACCTCCAAATACATCTAGTGTTTTTTCTAATACTTGAACACATATTGATTCGCCTTCTGGCCCGCTCCAATCTACCTGTGTAATGTCTTTATCGAGAGAAAAGACTGTAATTTCTGATTTAATATAGTCTAATATATCATTTAGGAATGCATCGGCTTGAGCATTACCAACTTTAGAAGCTAATCTTTCATAAAAAGATCGACAAAATTGTTGATAAACATAATAACCAAAAAACTTTTCCAGCATCTCCGTCAAACTGTCTGGGTTTGAACATCCTTCTAGTACTTGAGTGATTTCATCAATCCCCTCAACTTTCTCAAACATTTCGTCCATAAGTTGAGATAGAGCATTTCTGGCATCAACTTGATCGATAGTACTTGCTTCTTCTCCAAAATAATCAATAAGCGACAAAACAATATCCGATGTTGCCTTTCCCTTTAAATGCTCTAATCCCGTTTGTTTCAGTGCTTCATTGATTCCTAGACGGTTTACTAAGGAAAGAAATGAACCTAAATTCCTTGCAACAGCTTGAGCGCTTTTAGCACCCATACCTCCATTCCTTGCTATACCTTGCGTACCTCCATTGGCACGAATAAACTGTCCCACTAATTCCTTGGAGTTATCAGAGCCAGGGCGACCTACTTTAGCTAGCCTTGAAACTTTACTCTTCAGATCTCCCCATTGAGGGGTTGTTGGTGCATCGTAGCCTTTAGATGTTCCCATTGAATATCTACCTCCTTTTTTCGATAGGTTTTAAAGCTCGACCAATTTTTGTCTCGGTTGATTTCAATTGTTTAATTACGGGTTCAAAATGCTTATTCAGTTCTTGTTTACTTCTTTGCAAAGTAATCAAATCGTTACCAACCGCCGGGGGGATAGCATCCGCAGGAACATTTAATAAAATGCGAGCGAGAATTTCAATACTTTCAATGACATCCTTTTCTATTAATCCTCTTAATGCATCATAGCCAACTTTTTGATCTGGATTTCGGAGGATATGCTTTTCAATTTGATTTAGCAGTAAAATGCGATCATCTGTACTTAGTTTTAATGTAGAATCAAACGCACGTCCCATCCTTCCTGCATTAGAGGACAGAATGTCTTCAAGTATATTTCTTACAAATGGTGGAATCATAGATACCCCTGATAAAGTTGAACTCAGCTTGTCCCTTGCTACCCAAAAATAATCCCTCAAATCTATATCGCTCAACAACGGCTCCATTGCCACCCAGCGGCGCATAAAAGAAGAAGACCATTCCGGAGCAATTTGTTTGGCCTCATCTTCATTTTCGAAATTACCATCAGGCGGTGCTAGCACCGCTTCAAGTTGCTTTAACTCTGTTGGCCTACCTTCTTGTTTAGCTTGCCACTCAAATAAATCCATGAATTGCTTATAGTGTCCGTACTCAAGTACCATCAATTTCACCAGAATGTCATCTCGGATACTTTGTAGTCCTGCAACCCTTGCTAGTTCTTTTCTTAAAAAATAGGCATTTAAGAATCGTTTAACTTGCCTTGGATTCCCCTTAAGCCCTTCTGTAATAAGCGGCGCAATGCTGGAACTGAAAATTAAACTTTCACTGAGAGTAGACGGAAGTTCCGCTTCACCAAATGCTTCTTTCACGGCAGCGTAACCAAATACGGAGTAACGATTTGCACACCTTTGTTCATCACAAGCCTTGTGCACTTTTCCAAGTAAGGTTTCATCTTCAACGTCCCTAGCACAAAATAGTAGGGCCATGTAGCTTTCAACCTCAGCCGGTGATAATTTGGGTAACCTATAGGGAACTTGTATTAACTTTTCTAAGTAGTCGGTTACAAGCCTCTCCGAGGCTTCAACAGGGTCTCGCTCATCCTTGAACTTCATTTGCGCATATCTAACTTCAATTGCATGACGTACTATCCGAGGGTCTGCACCTATAACAAATGCTGTTCTCTCAACATTTAAAAACAATTTAATTGCTTCTAAATTTTCTATGATGCGTTCGTTCGAACATCTGTCTAAATCATCAATTAACACGACTAAGGATTCTATATTCGTATCTTTAAGCAACTTTTCGAAGTCCTGTCGAAATGTCCGTACATCCATGGCGCTTGCTTCGCTCTTATCTTCCTTTATCATTTCCTCCCAATTAATATCGGATTTTGATTCCCCTTCTTCCCCTGTCTCTTCATCCTCTTTTGTCGGTAGAATTGATCCCAATGCTTTCTTACCAGTGCTCATTAAACTTGGTACAATACTTGCTCCGCCCGTTATGTACGCTGCCAGTGCAGGCATACCTATTTCCTTCACACCGAATTTCGCTACCCGCATCCAATTTACGGATTTCAAGAGCCCGGCAACTTTTTCTTTTATTTTAGGACCAAATCTTTTATGCTCACCGAGTTGTAATAGAATCGAGCTGAGGAGTGCTGACTTTGCATCATCATATCCTTCGAAAAGCCAACCATTGAAATATAAAACTGCTATTTTCTCATATTTTGCTCTTTCAGGAGCACCCGGTGGATAATTTTCGGGATCTAAATCGTTCTCCAACATTTTCATAATACTTGTTTTTCCACTACCCCAATCCCCAAAAACCCCCAATGTGACTGGGAGTAGCTTAGGATTGGTAACAACTGACCTTATTAAGTCGGCATGAACTTTAAATCCCAGTAGATCCTTAGATGTTTCATTATCTGACCACATTGTAGTACACCTCCACTTTACCAATCTATGATAATGCTATTAAAGCTGAGTTTGCTTAATACGTTGGCGAAGCTCACAACAAGCTCATGTATCCATAAAATCAGTTTCATATTTTAAACTTTAAAACCGTAGCGTCCTTACCACCAAAATTAATACTATCTTCAAAAAAATATTCGTTGGGGTTGAACTCTTTAACCACAAATGCCAAGCTGTATTTGGCTCGAGTGACACCAACAAAATATTTGTCCGGAGCCTTCAATCGACTTATAGGATCTAGCAAGAATGAATAAAGTGGCTTATTAGGGAAAATTAAAACACGATCCAACGTCATTCCTTTACTGACCCCAAAGTTTAATGAAGGATACCCCAAGGTTGGCGTCCTGACATCGTATTTTAAAATAGATGGTTTTAAGTGTTCAATATAAGCATGTACATCAGATTGAAGAATCTGAAAAACCCCGATGGCCGGTTGTTCTTCGGCTTCTAGCACTCCAACAATCGGTTCCTCTGGGTATACTAAGTTCGCAAAGTTTGCTATATCAGCAACAAATCGTTTGGAAGTGTTATTTTTAATAATGTTTATTTGATGTGTATCTTTGCAAGTCTCAAGATAACTAAAAACATGCATACCACCCTTTTTTCTATCCGATTTCGGATTGTGAGTCTTAAGAGTTGCTTGTTTGTAGTCACCAACACAATAGATTTTGATGGATGAAAGTAATAAACGTTCAAGAAGTTCTATATCTTTTCCCACCAAATCCTGCAGCTCGTCAATATAAATACAAGCATATGTTTCCTCAAGCCTTTTCAAGACAGCGCCCTTTGATAATTGATTTAAGAAAAGTGCGAACTCGGTAGCATTGTTAGCCTTCACATCTTTGTTCTTGTTCAAAAAATACGACACGGTATTTTTTCTTCCATAATCAACACCATATGTTCTAGAGAAGTCAAAAGACTTTATTTGACTGATCACTCCTAAAAAGCTTCTCTGATATGGCCTAATTAATTCTTTTAATATGAATTGAAACCAGGTACTTATAACAACATTTTTATCGATAACACCATTATTTTGTTTTGCATACTCTTTCTTTATTGAGTAAACGCCTTTATTCGTGTAGGACAGCATCAAAATTTTCTTAGTAGATTTCTCAGATATAGACTTTGCATCACTACACATTCCGTATGTTTTACCCGAGCCAGCACAAGCAAGAACCAATGTATTATCGTATCGCATCTTTTATATACGCAGGATATTCGATGCATTCCTCTGAATCAAATACCCTCATTCCCCATTCAGCTTTATTGTTAATCATAAAAGATTCTATTTCCGTTTCATTTTTGTTAACCATTGAATTCCTTTTAGAAATTACCCGTTTAAACTTGTTAAAGACATCTGCTTCAACTGAGTTGACAGCCAGAATGCTGGGCTCAAGTGTATGTAGTGTTTCATTAGTTTCATAATGTATTTCTATCAAATCACCATGTGCCGTGATGTAGTCTTTATATTTATCTATGATATTTCGTTGAATATCTCCATCATTATCCGTGATGATTCGTAATGGTTTTTTTACTAAAATGGCTAAATCACAATATCTTTTAAATGCTAATGAATCAACTGTAATGACATCTACTCCATTTTCAATTGGCTGCTTTCCGTAAGCATCTTTATAAGCGCGTTGAATAATTAATTCATCTGTCGGCCCTTCAACCAATATCACTTTTTCTGCTAATAGAAAACGAACGGTCCCGTAACCGGGCAATTTTTTGAAAAACTCCATAGTATCAGGGTTTACAGCATTTAGATGGTTTATGTTTCCCTTATACAAGAGAATTATGTTTTTAAGGCCAATTTTGTTTGCTACAAAACTGCTGTGCGTTGATATAAAGACTTGTTTATTCTCGTCTTGATTTATTTTTGAAATAAGACGTGACATATTCCCAAATGCTAAGTTATTTTCAGGCTCCTCAAACAATACTACATTAGATTTATCGGAGTCTTGTTTAAATACCAATTCCATTTTGATTAGATTCTGAGTACCAAACCCCATATCTTCAAAAGGAATGTTCTCGACTTCGATTGAAACCTCGTTCATCCATGATTCGAGCACATCTTCCTGCATACCAAACTTTATCACCTTATCGTCTAGTTTTTCTTCTTCTGCCAACCTTTCATTAAGGGCTATAACGTTCGGATTGTTATTAAATTCATGTTTCATTTTTCTATATGCCCTAGTTAAATGTACTTTTTCATCATCAGATAAATTGTTAGTAATTCTTGAATTAATAAATTTGTTTACTGCTGAGTCATAATCCTTTTGTGTAGTATCAATCACTGATACCTTTACTGGAAAAGTCCTAAATATAATTGGATTATCACCAAAATCTCTCCAACTTACTTTATAAAACTCAACCGGTATATCATAAATCTCTCCATTTTGTAACATCGTTTGAAATGCCGATGAATAATCGGGATTAAACTCGACACTCATACGAATGCCTGGACAGTCTTCACTAAGCTCGTTATTTGTTCCTTTATATTCAGAATTATTGCTATCATTCTCGAAATAAGCTTCAACAATTATAGAAGGTAATTCTTCAATTTTCTGAGAAGGGTCAGCAATAATTTCTTTAAAATTGAAGCGAGATTCATAGTTAAAAAAGGATGCCTTAAATTGACGCTCAAAGGACGAATTATATATTTTCCCACTCAGAAGGACTTGAATTATTTCAAGTAATGTACTCTTACCAGAATTATTATCGCCCACAAAAATATTGCAACCACTATTAAGTTCTATCAGAACATCTTTAAACATTCTATAATTCCTAATATAAAGTTTGTTCATCTTCATAGTGAGCTCTCCCCAAATTCAATATAGAAAACCTGTCAACCAACCACCTATTTAAAATAGAATACTACATCGATAGTTGTTTCCCATTAAATCATCTATGCGTCCGAAACTTATGTGGAATTCCCTTCTGTTGTTTAACCTTCCAAAGAAAGTCACCGTGTACAAACACACTTGCTTTATTCATCGTTGCAAAATATCGTTTTTCTCGTGCATCCACTAGCAGAAGCTCAAAATCAAATTGCTCAGCACATATACCGTATTCATCACTATTTAGTCTAAAAGGATCTGATGATCCAAAGCCAACCATCAAGTGTCCGACTATTTCTGATTTTGGTGGCAATGATAATTTGAAGTCCGCTCCTATGAATTCATCCAAACCATACACGTGATGTCTTGTTAACTCTTTTCCATAATCATTGCGGATGTATAACGTACCCCCGATTATCGTAATAGGCAATTCAGTTGTATTCGCTAATACAACTTCTATAGAAGCGCATCCTTCTGCATCGTGTACGGCATGTAGCGCATGTTCTAGGAATCTTATCTCGAACTGTCCTTTGTTTAAATACATAAAATCAAAGTCGCTGCGTTTAGCCACCGTATTCGTACTTCCTTTTCGAATTAAGCAGTATCCCTCGTTCAGTCTCTCATATTTCTTCTTCATCATGTATGGCTTATTTTCTGTTTTATAAATCTTGAAAACTCCTAACACTACACCTTTATATTCATATTTGAAATAATCAAAATGTATTTCAGGTTCTATATTATTTAGAACTAACTGCACATAATTAGACGAATCTATAAATTCTTTCGGATTTATTCCCTTTATCTCCTTACCTTCTGGTCGATCCTTGACTCCAATAATAATGAATTTGTCTCCATTATGCCGTGAATTGGCCATCGCCATTATATCCATTAGAAGATCCATACTTTTGTCTTTATGATATTGTCTCTCTTTGAAGTCCAGATATTCGCACTCATAGCCAAATTCGATTAATTCATCAACCTTGTCCATAGACACCTCGCTATACCCTTATGTACATCGGACTATATGTCCACTGTAAAAATTCGACATGCAACAAGAAAATCCTACTTTTTCCACAAGAAATACCTAAAAAGTTGGTCCATAGTATCATAATAAAAAGGATGAGTAGCGATCGTGTTAATACAAACGTGCTACTCATCCTTTCTATAAATAAGTAAATCATTTAACTGTATGGTTAGTCTCTCATCTAACTCCTTTGAACTTTTCCTGTACATTGGACTAAACATTTATATATTTTCCAATGACGATATTCTTTTATTGTATTTCTTCATTTGAATAATAACGGGAAGATGCCGGAGTAAGTAATGTTCGTCTGATTCAACTCTGCTGTTTAACAATTCCATAGTCTTCGGTAGTTTTTCTGGCACATTCTCTAAATGCTCTGTAATAGTCTTTGATGCATATCTTAATATCGTATATTTTCTAATCTGCCCAGCGGGGTTTCGTCTGTATACTTCATCTGCCGCCGCGGCTAATTCTTTACAGTATTGAGTATCTAGTTGCTCCCAATCTTTTCGAATCTGATGTTTTTTGCTGGAAGGTAATACTTGCTCCATCCATTCCCTATCTTTTCTTAGCATCTTATGATAAAAACAGCTGGAACTGCTCTCATCACGATTGAAGAGTGCTCTTCCGCTCGTCATCTCCTTTTCTTTAGTTGTTGTTAACACCCTAATTGCCCCCTTGTATTAGCACCAAAAAGGCCACGAAGAATTAAATAAACACACCGACGATATGTTCGTTGGCTTTTACCTGCATCATTATGAATGTGTCCGGGATCCGGACGCTCGTTCACAAGTTAAAATAAGAAGGCCGTGAAAATTTGTAATACTCGTAATATAATCAAACTAGTATATGTGACCATGATTTACCATCTAAATCTTGTGTATTATCGTAGGAGGCTAAGTAAATGGAGCGTAGAGTAGCTTTTTTCCCTGAGACTCAAAGTGTACTTAATGAGATAACTAGACAGTTTGATTTTATTTGGCCATCTCTAGCAGGTATCGATTACTTACAAAGATCATTAAATACCTATATGCTAAAAAACCCTAGTGTGACTGAAGAGGATTGTACTCAACATTTTGTCTCTGAGATTGCATTTTCAAGAATTAGTTTCACTAAAATTTTTCCAAATAAATCTCTAGAAGATTTTAAAAAGGAGCAAGCAAAAGCATTATTATTCAGTCTATTTGCTTTATATGAGGGGTGGCTGCTATCACTTCAGAATACAGGAGTGATTACTTCCAATCAGAATAAGAAACTACAATTCTTTGATCCGTCCCCAGGAGGCCACAGGACACTAAATAATTTGTCAGTCAATGAATCACAAATGTTAAAAGATGCATTCTACATGCATCTTACACGAAGGGGAAGTAAGTATTCGTATCTTGAGTTCAATAAACAATTGCTATGCTACCGAGTATTCAAAGAAATAAGGAACGCCTACATTCACAATGGAAGTAAGTGCAGCCCTGCTCTTAATTCAGTAATCCAACTATATTTACAAAAAATAACCTCACCATCAGATATTAACGTTACACAACTGCCTAACTTTGTCGCCTTAATATTGGCGATTATGTTGATATCGATTTGTTCGACGTTATAGGTTTTTCTGACATTGTGATAAAAATGATCTCAACTATTGATGCCGAGTTATCAAAAGCGATAATTGTTGAACCATATTTTATTAATCAATTAAAACACGGAAGAAGTGACAAATATCCGATTTTTGATACTATAAACCGAAATAAAAATCTAAAAAAAACAAAAAGTTATTATACTTTCTCGGTTTCCCGAATCTTGGTAACTGGGAAAAAATCCACGATAGGATCACGTCCTCTTCAGGAAGGTTCATTAGTCAAAGAAACCTATAACACTACTTACAACATTCAGTATAAGGGCGAATTTCCGCTCCTTTTACTGCTCTGTTGCAGGCTGCTCCACGTACTTCCCGAGGATCTCACTCCCATACTAAAACAAAAAGACCCGATATTCTTAATTGCATCATCGGGACTTTTCGTGATGATAGACATCTAAATTCCGGTAAAAATATTTTTTATTTTCCTTGGACACTATATTGTCAAGAAATAACCTTTAATGCCATTGAACACAAACACCTTTCGAGATTTAAACAAATCTTTATAACAAAAACAGGGTAGCCCGAATTAAATTCATCAGGCTACCCTCTAGATGCTTTAATTAATAAATTCATTTGTGGTTCCAAACATTATTTACTGGTTCCACAGTTCTTTTACTGGTTCCGGACTTTCTTTACTGGTTCCACACTTTTATTTCATCGGACATAATTATGTAACGAAAATAAAGTCGTATGGCTCCTCCCCTCCCTCCCACCTTTAAAAAATCCCGCTACTACGCCTTTCCTCGCCCCTTTCACCTGTACTTTCTGACAACTTGAGCAAATAAAGTCGTATCAGAAAAAAAAGGAGGATAGGCAGGGGTTAGGGGCCAAATAAGACTTGGGAAATGAAAATAAAGTCGTATTAAAGGGCAAGGAAAGGACAGGGTTGTAGGGCACGGGAATAGCCTGAATAAGAGCCTGGGCAAATGCCTGGGTATACCCCGCTCCATCGCCCCAAAAGCCTTGAACAGCCTGAGAAAAGCCTCTGAGAAGATTCGAGAAGCACCCTACATTTCCCTTCCCTTCCCTTCCCCCTAATCCCTTCCCCCTGCACCAAAAGAAAAGCTGAGCAAATGCCAGGAAATAATCCTGAATTTGCTCAGCTCTGATACGACTTTATTTGCTTTGATACGAGTTTGGAGAAAGGGAGGCGAGTTTATTTGCTTCTCACATTGAAAGTATAACTCACACAATAATTCACTCCACCGTCACACTCTTCGCCAGATTACGCGGCTTGTCGACGTCGTGGCCGAGGGCCAGGGAAGCGTAGTACGCGAGCAGCTGCAGTGGAACCACCGACAGGGCTGCTGTCAGGACAGGCAGGGTCTTTGGAATTGCAAAGGCCTGGTCGACAGACTTCAGCAGGTTCACCACATGCTCCTCGTACGTGATTACCATAACATCGGCACCACGGGCTTTAACTTCCTTGATGTTGCTGACCGTCTTCTCCAGTACATCCTCTTGCGTGGCCAGAGCGATCACAGGAATACCTTCTTCAATCAAAGCCAGCGTTCCGTGCTTCAGTTCCCCTGCAGCATACGCTTCAGAGTGGATGTAAGAGATTTCTTTCAGCTTCAAAGAGCCTTCCTGAGCAACAGCGTAATCCTGTCCACGGCCAATAAAGAACAAGTGCTGGTGCTTGGAGATCTGCTCGGCATAGCCCTTGATTGCTTCCGTGTTCGCCAGCATAGACTCAACCTGCTCCGGCAGGGCGTCCATTGCAGCGATAATTTCAGCAGCTGCATCCTCGGTAATTGTACCTCGAACCTGTGCAAGGTACAGACCGAACAGATAGAAAGCAATCAGCTGGGAGCTGTACGCCTTTGTGGAGGCTACTGCAATTTCAGGGCCTGCTAAGGTTCCAACGACATCGTCGGCTTCCCGGGCGATAGAACTGCCAACTACGTTCGTAATAGCCAGCACGTGAGCACCTTTGCTCTTCGCTTCACGCAATGCTGCCAGTGTATCTGCAGTTTCACCGGATTGGCTGACGACAATGACCAAGGTTTCCGGAGTTACGATCGGATCGCGGTAGCGATATTCAGATGCTACATCATTCTCCGCAGGAATACGAACCAGCTGCTCAATGACGCTGCGTCCCACCAAGCCGGCATGATAAGCCGTCCCGCAGGCAACAATCTGAACATTCCGAATGTTCTTGATCTGTTCTTCCGTCAGCTTCAAATCCTGGAACACGACGCGGCGCCCGCTTTCATCCACACGGCCCAGCATTGTGTCACGGTAAGCCTTCGGCTGCTCGTGAATTTCTTTGAGCATGAAATGATCAAAGCCGCCTTTTTCTGCAGTGACTGCATCCCATTCGACATGAATCATTTCCCGAGAAATAAAATTCCCTTCAATCGTCATCAATTCGACAGCGTCAGCCGTAAGCACAGCCATTTCGCCATCGTTCAAAATGTATACATCACGCGTATATTTCAAAATAGCTGGAATATCGGAACCAATAAAGTTCTCGCCTTCGCCAATACCAATAATCAGCGGGCTCGCTTGACGCACTGCTACAAGCTTATCCGGCTCATACTCAGTCAGCACACCCAGAGCAAACGCTCCACGCATGAAGGTAATCGCCTTCTGCACCGCTTCAACGATATTTCCGTTGTATTCACGGGCAATAAGGTGCGAGATCACTTCGGTATCCGTCTCGGACACGAACTGATGGCCTTGCTCTATCAGCTCTTCCTTAAGCTCAAGATAATTTTCCACGATGCCGTTATGCACCACCGAGAATTTCTGGCTTTCGTCCGTATGGGGATGGGAGTTCACATCCGAAGGCTTGCCATGCGTAGCCCAACGTGTATGTCCAATTCCTGCAGTTCCTACGAGCGGAGCATTCTCCAGCTTCGACTCCAGGTTCGCAAGACGTCCTTTGGCTTTCGCAACTTGAAGACCCTCCGATGTAAATACGGCAATGCCTGCCGAATCGTACCCGCGGTACTCCAGCTTCTTCAATCCCTCGATCAGCACCGTTTGCGTCTTCTGGTTCCCAATATATCCAACAATACCACACATAATAAAATTCCTCCGTTCGGTGTCCCACGATGAGACGTCAACAGAACACGGATCTGCATGTGCGGTAGAAAATACAAAGAAGAATGATTTATTCAGTTATCAACGTTCAAGCCTGTCACGCAGACTGAATTCACCGAAACCTTGAATGCACTCTTCCTCCACCGCGAAATCAAACCGCGTGTTCTCGCACACTCGTGGTTTTCCAGTTTAGTATAGTGGCACCTGCCGGCACGTTGTGGGAACAGTCGCCTGTTCCTTTTCCGATCCGGCTTACGGCTGGTGCAGCATACCGGGAGGTCCCCGCCGAACATTTCGAACACCTCCACCTCGTCAGCTTGGAATGCCGTTGGCATCTCGCTTAGCCATGGTGACTGTACGTTTCTTCCGTCAGACTCCATGATTTCATTCTAAGCTACTCTGCCGTCCCCGCGCATTCACAAGCTCTGGCGCTTGTAAAGCTTCAGTAACCTCACAACCCTGCCTTTCTATTTTTGAATAACATGGTTTATTATATGCATCTCCAGCCGGTTTGGCAACTGGTCTTCCTGCCCATTGGAGCTCTCTTAGTTGTATCAACCCAAGAGCAGGCCGGTGAAACGCGATCTTTCTCTTCTCCGGCCTTTTCCTGGACAAAATACCGCTAATTACGCAAGTTCCTGCTTCACGACTTCTGCAATCTGCTGAACATAACGCTCCAGCTCTTCCTTGTCAGGTCCTTCTGCCATTACACGAATCAATGACTCTGTACCGGATGGACGAACCAGCACCCGCCCATTGCTGCCAAGAATGCCTTCAACCTCCGCAATGGCAGCAAGAATGCCTGGATTCCCCTCATACTTGCTCTTATCCCCAACGCGAACATTGACGAGCACCTGTGGATATTTGCGCATGCTCTTTTTCAGCTCGCTCAGCGGCTTCCCGGCCGATACCAATGTATCTACCAGCTGAATTCCCGTCAGAATGCCATCCCCTGTAGTATTGTAATCGAGAAAAATAACGTGCCCCGACTGCTCGCCGCCCAGATTATAGCCGCCTTTACGCATCTCTTCCATCACATAGCGGTCACCTACTGCGGTCTTGGCTGTCTTCAGCTTCAGCGATTCGCACGCTTTATAGAAGCCAATATTGCTCATGACGGTAGACACTACGGTGCCTTCCTTCAACAATCCGGCGCGGTTCATGGCATCTCCGCAGATGCACAGAATAAAGTCGCCATCCACTTCATCTCCCGTGCTGTCGATCGCAATCAGGCGATCCGCATCGCCGTCAAAAGCAAGTCCCAGATCCGCACCGTGACGCAGCACCTCATCGCGCAGAAGCTCCGGATGTGTAGAACCGCACTCTTCATTAATGTTCAGTCCATTCGGCTCAGCGCCGATGGCAATAACCTCTGCTCCCAAATCCCGGAACAGCTGGGGAGCAAGCTCATATGCAGCTCCATGGGCACAGTCCAGCACAATCTTCAAGCCGTCAAAGCGGTTCTTGATGGTGGTCTTCAAATATTCTAAATATTTGTACTTCGCCTCTTCATCTGTGGTCATGCGCCCCAAATCCTTACCGACAGGACGAGGAAGCTCGTCTTGCTCGGCGTCCATCAGCTTCTCAATCTGCAGCTCCGTTTCATCCGACAGCTTGAAGCCGTCACCGCCAAAAAATTTAATGCCGTTATCCTCCACCGGATTATGTGACGCCGAGATCATAACCCCTGCATCCGCCTTCAGTAAACGTGTAATATAAGCGACGGCCGGTGTGCTTACGACTCCCACTCGAATGACATTCGCGCCAATGGACAGCAGTCCTGCTGCCAGTGCCGACTCCAGCATCGCGCCGGAAATCCGTGTATCCATGCCAATGACAACGTTTGGCTTCTCCTTGCTCCCTGCAAGAACATACCCGCCGCAGCGGCCAATGCTGTACGCCATTTCTGCGGTTAATTCCTGGTTTGCAACGCCTCTGACCCCATCAGTACCGAAATATTTCCCCATTGTTCTTTGATCTCCTTTTGTATAAATGCTGCTTCAATTATATATTTATTCTGCTCTGGTGTCTGTCGTCTCTGTTGACGTTTCATTCTCCGGATCGTCAGCTGGATCACGCTCTGGATTGCCCGGTTGATTACCGGGTTCCGGAGCTGGTTCCTCTTCTCCCGGGCCTGTCCCGCTCCCAGGCTGGGAGCCAGCGCGGTCATCTTCCTCACGCGGCGGATCCTTCTCTCCGCTGCGATCCCCGTCAGGCTCCTCTTCCGGCTCAGGCACCGGCTCTCTGCCATCATTATCGCTGGAGCCTGGACTTCCCGGCGGCTCGGAAGGCTCTCCCGTTGCAGGCTCAGCCGGCTCCCTTAGCTCTACTGTAATGACAATGCGGCTGTTGTTCACCCGGCTGACGAACCGGGGCAAGGTAACTTCTAACGGGATTTCATGAATGCCTGCGTCCAGCCCGGAGGCATCTGCGGAAAGAATGATATCTTGGACCTGCAGCTCGTCCAGCCGCGCCGGCGCCCCTTTCAGCGTCATGGATAGGAAGGAACGTCCAGGCTCGACCATGACCGCCTTCAGACCGGAAGGAACATTCGTAATCGAAATCGGAATATCATCCATCATCCGCTCGCTGACCGCAACAACCGTCATTTCCACTTCCATGGAGCCCGGCTCGATTCTCTCAAATCCTGGAGGCGGCGTCAAGTCTGCCGAAAGCACTGTTGTCCCTGCCTCTGTCAGCTCTGACAAGTCAATCAACGCACCGTTATAGGACTTTATACTCTCAATCTGCTCCGGCTCGCCGTATAGTGTAACCTCTGTGATGCGCGGGTCAGCTTCAGAAAGCACGAGCCCCTCCGGCAGACTGCCAGTGTACTGAACCTCCAGCGGTACCTTTACAAAGCCCGCTTCCACCGGAACCTGAACCGCAATAGCAGGCGGATTAATGACAGCGTCTGTCATTTCATTTCCTTCCTGATCATATGCGGTCAGCTTCACCCGATTTTCTTCAAAAGACTCCTTCGCCCCGTCCAGCTCCACCGTGCCCTTCACCTGGGACAGCCTGGCAAGCTCTGACTCCGGCATCGTCACCTGCACATTCTTCGGATTCACCTCGATCGGTCCCGACAGCCGGTAGCCCTCAGCTAGCTCGCCGCTAGTGCCGACCGCCGCTGGAACCGTCTCAGACTGGCGCTCCTCCACCGTGACCGTGACGACGGAAGGCTCCATCGAGACCAGCTCCACGCCGTTGGGCAGCGAATGCGTTAATGGCAGTGTCTGTGTGCCGGGAGACTTGATCCCGCTTAAGTCCAGCTTCACCTTATACTCATCGGCAAAAATCGTCGTAATATCCGTTCGGCGCCCCTTCACCCTTAAAGACACCTGATCGGCACTGATCCCCGTTAGGGCATAAGCAGTATCATCAAAACCGAACGTCTGGATATTCACCTGTACCGTTTTGGTATCAAACGAAGTCGTAGGCGGCGCAGGCACACCGTTCTCAATATGCACCATCACCCATAGCAGCATGCTCACAGCAAGAGCGATGAGCTTGGCAGCGGTGTTATTCTTAATCCATTTATCCATGCTAACGGTCTCCCTTCCGTTTCCAGAAGAACGAGCGTTTCTCCTTTACAGCGGCAGCCGGACGCAATTGTTCATAAAGCTTCGAAATCAGTGATTCTTCTTTAATATCGCGGACAACCTGTCCGTTCATCGCCAGCGATACCTGTCCCGTCTCTTCCGAAACGACAACAGAAATAGCATCTCCTACCTCACTGATCCCGATGGCCGCCCGGTGGCGCGTACCCAGCTCCTTACTGATAAAAGGATTCTCGGACAGCGGCAGGTAGCAGCCTGCTGCAGCAATTTGCCCGTTCTGAATAATGACAGCCCCGTCATGCAGCGGTGTATTCGGTATAAAAATATTAATGATCAGCTCCGAGCTCAGCACAGAGCGCATTGAGATTCCGGATTCCACGTATTCGTTCAGGCCCGTCGTGCGTTCAAATACAATTAACGCCCCTATTTTTCGACGTGATAAATAATTCACGGCCTTAATGGTTTCGCCGATTAACTTATTAGTCTGCTCATCCATATCCGCGGCCCGCCCGAACAGCTTTCCGCGCCCCAGCTGCTCCAGACCTCGGCGGAGCTCCGGCTGAAAAATAATAAAGATTGCCAGTACACCGAACGTAAAGATCTGGTTCATCAGCCATTTTAGCGTATATAGATCAAACCACGTGCTGAGCGCCCAGATGACGACAAGCACCAGAATCCCCTTCAGCAGCTGAACCGCCCGCGTTCCTCGTACGAGCAAAATCAGATGGTATATGATATAAGTGACGATGAGGATATCGATAATATCTTTAATGGACTCTTTCCAAGTCAAGTCCGCAAAATACTCCATATAGTAACCCCCGCCATGTTCTTTAAGTAACCTTTAATATATGTAGTATGTGCTCTACATACTCTAGGTTATAACGTTAGCCCCTCCGATGCAAGTCAGCGGCCCATTTATCACCTAGAAAATAACAGAAACGCAAAAAGGCGCCACCTTCTCGTCAGAAAAGAGGCGCCGGTATTCATGCCCTCTGCCTCGCTGGCAGGTCCATGATTAGCGGTATGCAACATCCGTGAAAAGATTGGTGATCTTATACCAAATCCAATCCATAGCTTTATCTATATCTTTAACCTGTCCGGAAATATACGCTGTAGAAGCCTGAAACAGCTCCCCGTCGATGACGGTCAGATTCCCTTCTACCTGTCCAAAAACCTCGGTCTTGCCGTTCTCCACAGTGATGTCACCTGTAATGGTCTGGTCCGGCGGTATGATTACCGTCTGGCCTTTGATCACGAGCTTGTCAAGCTCGGTGCCTCTTACCACAAGCTGATTGTTCTGATCCCAGAAGCTGACGGTGCTGAACAGCATCACCACAAGAAACAGCGCTGCCGCGGTGATAGCAGGATGTCTTTTGACCCAGGTTACCCATGCCTTTTGCTTCTTCTCTTTGGGCAGCATGCCCATAATGCGCTCTGTTAAATCCTCCGAAGGGCCTGTGGCATGATGAGTCAGAGAGAACAAGAGCATATCTGTCTTCTCCAGCTCCTCCAGTCTGTTCCGGCAATCCGTGCATTCCACCATATGAGCTTTCAGCTCCAGCTGCTGCGGCTTGGACAAGTCATTATCCAGATAATCATGCATCAAAGAGACGGCCACTTTGCAGTTCATATCAGCCATTCCTTTCGTTCGATCTCTTTGCTGGGTCCCGCTCTGTTACACAAAGCATAAGACTTGCTTCTTTGTTTACGCACCGGAAACGAAGATGTTTCATTTATTTTAATTCCTGTTTTACAGTTTATACTCCAGCTTCTTCCGCAAAAACTCACGTCCGCGGTGCACCCGCGTCTTGATCGTCGTCACCGGCAGATCCAGCACATCACTAATCTCCTGTAAGGATAGATCCTGAATGTACCTCAAAATCATAATACTCTTGTACTTCGCAGGCAGTGTCGCCATCGCTTGATGAATAATTTGCTGCGTCTCGGACAGCAGTACCTCGGATTCTACAGAAGGGTCCTGACTCGGCAGCATGGAATACCCATCCGTGCCCTCCTGTTCACTCATCTCCGCATCGAGCGAGTATGAGGGCTTTCGTTTGCGAAGGCGATCAATACACAGATTGGTTGCGATCCGGTACACCCAGGTGGAGAACTTCTGCTTCTCATCATAGCGGTCCAGATTCTTATATACCCTCAAAAACGTTTCCTGCACTACATCCTCCGCCTCATGCCGGTTATACAGCATCCGATACGCGAGATGGAAGATCTTATCTTTATACAGCTCTAATAGCTCGGCAAAAGCCCGCTGGTCTCCCTTTCGGGCCAGCTTCGCCAGTCGTACATCTAAATTGTCCACCATAATTCCCCCAGAATGGTCTGATGGGTAACGTCTAAACACATCATTAAAATGGTAAATCATCCAAATCTAAAAAGCAACACAAATCATAAAGCCCCACCTGCACGAAAAAAGAAGCTCCCCCTAAAGGGAGCCTCTTCCGTGTCATTTCATGGCTTATGGGCCTGCTTCACAGCACATGCCTCAAGTCCTGTTTCCCATCAACCGGTATTGCGGAGTCCCGCGGCAATGCCGTTAATCGTCAGCAGCACTTCACGCAGCAGATCCGGATCGTCCTCACCGCTGTCACGGAGATTACGAAGCTCCTTCAACAGCTGCACCTGCAGGTAGCTCAGCGGATCTACGTACGGGTTACGCAAACGAATGGATTCCTGCAGCATCAGCTGGTTATCCAGAATCTCCTGCTGGCCTGTAATTTTCAGCACCATTTGCTTCGTCAGCTCAAACTCGTTCTTCATCAGACTGAAGATGCGCTGTCTAGCCGTCTCATCACTCGTCATTAAGGAATATTCCTCTGCGATGATCAGATCAGCCTTAGCCAGAGCCATCTGCAGTGTATTAATGAGGGAAGTGAAGAACGGATAGTTAACATACATATCCTGAAGAACCTTCAGATTCTCTTCTTTGCCCTCATAATAGCTGTTCAGGCCAGTGCCTGCCGCATACCAGGCCGGGAGCAGATAGCGGCTCTGCGTCCAAGCAAATACCCATGGAATAGCCCGCAGATCCTCAAAACGGTCACTGTTCTTCCGCTTGGAAGGACGGGATCCGATGTTCAGCTCTCCCACCTCTGGCAACGGTGTAGATTCCTTAAAGAAGGACAAGAAATCCGGATCGCGGAAAATCAGGTCCTGATACTTGTTCTGCGACACTTCGGAGATTTGGGCTGCAATAGCCTCCCACTCCTTCTCCTGTGCGTTCTCCTGCGGTGTACGCGCCTGAATGGATGCCTTAATCAACGCCGATGTGGCCTGCTCCAAGCTGCGGTATGCAATGCCCTTCAGCGAGTACCGGGAGGAGATGACCTCTCCCTGCTCAGTAATTTTGATTCCGCCAGCAATAGTGTTCGCCGGTTGTGCCAAAATACTGCGGTTCAGCGGCATTCCTCCGCGTCCGAGAGATCCTCCGCGTCCGTGGAAGTATTTCAGCTTGATGCCGAACTCTTCGCCCACCTTCGTAATTTCCTTCATGGCCACTTGCAGCTCCCAGTTTGCCGTCACTGCGCCGCCATCTTTATTACTGTCGGAGTAACCCAGCATGATTTCCTGCACATCATTCATGGCCTTCACGCTCTCCCGGAAGAATGGAAGCTGGAACAGGCGTTTCATTATGGCCGGAGCGGCATGAAGATCCTCAATCGTTTCAAACAATGGGGCTGACTGCAGTGTCGCTGTGACACGGCCGTCTGCATGCTTGCGAATCAATCCGACTTCCTTCGCGAATACCATGACCTCCAGGATATCACTAGCCCCTTCAGACATACTGATGAGGTAGCTGGAAATACAGTTGACGCCGAATTCCTGCTGCGCCCGGTACACTGTGCGGAATACCTCCAGGCACTCCTCTGTGCTTTCACTGTAGCCCTGGTAAGGAGTCGTCAGCGGACGAGGATCATTAAGCAGCTTATTCAGCAGCTCAATTTTGTCTTCTTCCTCCATAGACGCGTAGTCTTCCACCACGTTCATCTGGGCAAGAATTTCCTTCATCGCGTTCTCATGCTCTTTACTGTGCTGGCGGATATCCAGTGTCGCTGTATGGAACCCGAACAGCTCCGCTTGACGGATCGTCTGCTTCACGGACGTGTCTGCTACATAATCCGCAAAATGATGACGCAGGCTGCGGTCAATAATCCGCAAATCCTCAATGAATTCCTCAGGTGTCTGGTAACGCTCTGTACCTGTCATGTTCGGATCCAGGACGTGGGTCATTTTGGCCAGCATGTAAGCCAGCTTAATGCGGTAGGGCTCCTTCTCGTTATGCCAGATCTCCATCTTCTTCAGCGTTACCTTCTCGCGATCCTCATTGATCGACGCCAGCAGCTCTTCAGATACGTTCACGATGGTCGTGCTGAAGCTCAGACTCTTCATCAGACCTGTCAAAATACGCTGGTACTCGCGGATAGCCAGCTTGCGCTGCATTTCCAGCGTCTTCCACGTTACATCCGCCTTTACCGATGGATTTCCATCACGGTCGCCGCCGATCCAGGAACCAAAGCGAAGGTATGTAGGCACATGCCAGTCATTCCCCGGATAATATTTGTTCAGGCAGCGTTCCAGCTCCTGATAAACCTCTGGCAGCACGTGGAACAGCGTCTCATGGAAATAGTACATCCCATTGCGCACTTCATCCAGTACCGTTGGCTTGCGGTCACGCAGCTCATCTGTCTGCCACAGGGTAATGACATCATTCAACAGCTTCTCGCGCAGCTGCTCTCTTTCGCGGAAAGTCAGCGTCGGATTATCCAGCAGCATAACGTCCTCGGAAATTCTTTTGTGAATATCTAGAATCGCACGGCGCATCGCTTCTGTTGGATGAGCCGTCATCACGAGCTCCAGGGAAAGCCCTTCCAGCATATTTTGCACTTCTTCAAACGTGAAGTTACGCTCCTTGAGCTCCTGCACAGCACTTTCGATAGAGCCAGGCTGCACGCTTTCCCCTGCAGAACGCTCATAATCCCGTTTACGGCGGATCCGGTGGTTCTGCTCCGCAATGTTTACCAATTGGAAGTACACCGCGAACGCGCGGATCACCTGATGCCTCACGTCCGGATTCAACGTGCTTACCATTTGCTTGAATTCTGCAAAAAGCTCCGGTAAAAACTCGGAACGCAGCGATTTACTGGTCTCACGGATTTTTTCGACAATATCCAGTAATTCAGTTCCGCCTTGGTGGACCAGAACTTCACCCAGAATGTTTCCTAGAAACCGTACATCACGCCGCAGCAGATTGTTGGAATTGCTCTTGGCGGTTACAGTAAGTTCAGACATATTGCTCCTCCCATCTCATCCCGATAACAGTTTATCTAGTTTATGCTTCCTAACATCATACAATAAATACTCTCGAAAATCTTTACTTTACGGTTAAAAAATTCAGCATTCCGACAAAAGAAGACGTTTTCACGCAAGTCTTATCCACATGCTGGATAAAGACAATCCGGCGTAAGCTGCATGCTTGCATAAGTAACATTCAGCGTTATCAATACATAGGATCAGGAACGTTCAGCGTTTCAAAACCGCAAGGCTGTAAGCCTGTTCGAGCTCATAATCTACCTGGCTGAAAAATTAAATGCCCCTGGTTATAGCAATGCATCTAACGCTTTATCACAGTGACACTTCGCAGGAGCATGGCATGAGGATGTAAAAAAAACATCACCTTAGTGATGTCCTGCGTTATGTATGGAGCGGGTGATGGGAATCGAACCCACGCTACCAGCTTGGAAGGCTGGAGTTCTACCATTGAACTACACCCGCAGATGTAACAATCGGGACGACACGATTTGAACATGCGACCCCCTGGTCCCAAACCAGGTGCTCTACCAAGCTGAGCTACGTCCCGTTACATACTACTTATGAAAAATGGCGTCCCCTGAGAGATTCGAACTCCCGACCTTTTGATTCGTAGTCAAACGCTCTATCCAGCTGAGCTAAGGGGACTTATGGAGCGGACGACGGGAATCGAACCCGCGACCCTCGCCTTGGCAAGGCGATGCTCTACCGCTGAGCCACGTCCGCAAAACATGGTGCGCGTGGAGGGACTTGAACCCCCACGTCAAAGACGCTAGATCCTAAGTCTAGTGCGTCTGCCAATTCCGCCACACGCGCACAAGGTTAAAACAATGGTGAGCCATGAAGGACTCGAACCTTCGACACCCTGATTAAAAGTCAGGTGCTCTACCAACTGAGCTAATGGCTCTCAAGCAAACTTACTTAAGAAAATGGCTGGGGATATAGGATTCGAACCTATGCATGACGGAGTCAAAGTCCGTTGCCTTACCGCTTGGCTAATCCCCAATATGGTGTTCGCTCCTTAGTTTGTCCAAACATGAGACAAATTATGAGACGATCATGGTGGAGGCTGAGGGGATCGAACCCCCGACCCTCTGCTTGTAAGGCAGATGCTCTCCCAGCTGAGCTAAGCCTCCATGTAGATGAAGCATATTAAGAAAGTGGTGACCCGTAGGGGATACTCTCACTACGTTCGAGACTGCGAAGTATTCCTCACGCCGCTTAAGCTCCGACGAACCATTGGGATTCTCATCCCTAGAAGCTAGTAAAAAAAGTGGTGACCCGTAGGGGATTCGAACCCCTGTTACCTCCGTGAAAGGGAGGTGTCTTAACCCCTTGACCAACGGGCCTTGCAATGGAGCTTCCAACCGGGATCGAACCGGTGACCTCATCCTTACCATGGATGCACTCTACCTACTGAGCTATGGAAGCAAGTGGCTCCCCGAACAGGACTCGAACCTGTGACAACTCGATTAACAGTCGAGTGCTCTACCAACTGAGCTATCAGGGAATATGTAATGCACGCTTGGCGGCGTCCTACTCTCCCGGGACCCTGCGGTC
>NZ_JBISEO010000041.1:0-1240 GCF_044383795.1 Paenibacillus sp. JSM ZJ436 | reverse complement strand
CAGGCCTGTTGATTAACCACTAAATGGTAGAAAAAGAGCCGTCAACCCGATAAAATGTTTGTACCCCTACAAACAATTGGGAAGGTGACGACTCCATGAAAAATACTAACACGATTCTTCCCATTCTACAAACACTCCTTACGACTGAAGAAGTCGATCATATCGTCCAGGCGACCGGTTATGTGGATAAAGCTCGAAAGTTCACGGTTCATCATTTGCTTCAATATTGGTGCGCCGCAGCCAGTGAAGAGTGGTCAGGATATCGCTCTGGCGCAGATCGCGCCGTCCGTAGCGGCTTAAGCCCTGTTCATTATTCCTGTTTCTCGGGCAAAGCAGCAGAGGTTCCATTTGAAATATTCAAAGAGCTGTTTCATCTACTTGTCCGTAAATGTAACCGTGAAACACGGCGAAAGCTCGCCCTCCCAAAAGAACTGCTACTCATTGATTCGACAACCATCACGGTAGGGAAAACTCGCTTGCCATGGGCTCCCTATCATGGAGAACGAGCGGCGGTTAAATTACATGTAGCATTACGTGCCCTCAACGGGCAACCGCTTAGCGTCACAGAAACCGTTGGTTCAAAGCACGATAGTCCTGTGTGCGAAACGCTGGAAAACATTGATTTTATTTTGGTTATGGACCGAGCCTACGGCAAGTTGGAGCGGTTGGATCGTTATAAACAAGAGGGGCAATCCTTCGTCATCCGTCTTCGTGACAATGTTCATATCGAGAAACCCTACACCTTGCGGCGTCAGTCCCAGGCCGATTCTTCAGTGATTGGTGATTTCACCTGTCAACTCGGAACGCCTCAGTGTCGCTCTACACAACGTCATCGTGTAGTCATCTTTAGGGATTTTGAAGGAAGAGAGATTCGCGTCGTTACTGACTTGATGAGTATAAGTGCGGAACAGATTGCTTTGATCTATAAAGCCCGCTGGCAGATTGAGGTGTTCTTTCGCTGGATCAAGCAACACCTTAATATTCCGACGTTATTTGGCACGACAGAAAATGCCGTTTATGGCCAATTGTTCTGCGCATTGATCGTCTTTGTGCTGCTCAAATGGTTGTTTGATGGGACCCGTCATGGAGTTCCTCGTCATGCTAACCTTAGTTTCGTTCGGTTCGCTCGCTTGCTGCTCTTGAACGACTTGTCCGCAGAGTGGCTGATTCGAATACAACGTTTAATGTCGTGTTTTTTCAGGCTGAGTTAATTACATATATTGGTTAATCAACAAGCCTG
>NZ_JBISEO010000026.1:0-28124 GCF_044383795.1 Paenibacillus sp. JSM ZJ436 | reverse complement strand
CTCCAGCATTTCCTGAAGTGTTTCTGCAAACAGATCTTTCAAGGCGTTTTGTGCATCCTGCGCGGTCACCAGATTATTCTCTTTAATGAAGGCGCGCAACTGTTGTTTATCCCAAAGTCCCATGTGTTCTCCCAACCTTTCTACTATGTTTCATTTTAATAGTTTTGGGAGTTTACACAATCTATTTTACAGACTCAAGCAGGCGTCGCATCAGAGCGACGCCGCTTCCCTCACTACACTAATCTCAAGTCAAATACCTATAAAGCTTGCTATCCACAGACTGCTCCAGTACTAGATTAAGATGCACAACAGAAATGGAGTTGCCGTTATTATCGAGCATAGACCCCTGGACCGCGCTTTGAGGATCGGGATGAGCTCTGCCCAAATAATAGAACTCCGTTCCTTCCGCATCGTCCTTTTTGATGAATACGTGCAAGTCGATTCCCCGCTCGTCTGCCTCAAGGATCGTTCGGACTTCTTCCGATTCCAGAGTTCGTCTGCTTCTTGTGGACCACTTCAATACCTCTGGAGAAATAAATTCCTCCTGATAATTCGTGCTTGCTTCAACCCCTTCATGCTTGTGATAGGTGACAAAGATGGGGCAGGTCTGATACTTCGTCTTGTACCCATACATGGTGGAGCTTTCATCACTCAGCCAATTGAGCAGCTTACAGGAATCCTTCCGGGAATACTTTTTATAGAGCGTAAGGTGTTCATGGCAATCATATTGCTCCGTGATATGTGAAGCGGCTTGGATCATGTCGGTAAGCATTTCCTTAAAATATTCATTGTTCTGCATGGACTGCGACAACACCGGATGAAATACAAACTGCTGCGCCTCCGTGAATACGACGACGGGGGTGTCACCATATTTCTTCCTTGTCGGCTCCGTGAAAAAGGACATGTCCAGCACACGTTTCACGGAATCTAGTGTTTGCGAATCCACAGAACATCTATGCTCACCAAGAGCGTGGACCCATTCCTGGGCTGTAACACGACACGCTGTGAGTAACTGGCTCAGCAAAACAATCTCATGCCTGCGTTTACCATTCAGCACTTCCGCCGACAGCATAACCAAATACTTTTTCTCTTGATCGGTTAGTGAAGGAACTGGCTCTTTAATCTTCTGCAAAAAATGATAATAGCTCCCGTGCTCATCTGAGAAAATCAGCGGATCGATCGAGCCGTGCTCCAAGTAATCCAGGTGCGTAGGGATGCGGTTTAAACGATTTTTAAGCTGAATATATTCCTCTCTTAGGATCTTCAGCGCGGTTAAATTACTATTACTGATGGATTGAAAGATCTGTTTCTTGGCAACTTCCTCGAAATTAATCGTCGAAATTCCGTTGATAAAGCTCGTGTCCTTCATATGACGGCGGATATTATCCTTGTTCTGCGACTTATCTCCAGAGAGCGCAATCGGAATCAGGTAGTTATTCTTATAATTTCCGATAAAATCAATGATCGTCACAAATTCCTTACCCGCATGTTTACGTAGGCCGCGTCCCAGTTGCTGAACAAATACGATGCTGGATTGTGTCTGGCGCAGCATGACCACCTGGTTAATGCACGGAATATCGATTCCTTCATTAAAGATATCCACGGTCAGGATGTAGTCCAGCTGCCCATTTTCCAAATCTGTGACACAGCGAGCCCGTTCTTCTTGACGGTCATCTCCTGTTAACGCTACGGTTCGATATCCTCGCATATTCAGCAGCTTAGAAAGCTCGAGCGCTTCTTCTTTCCGGCTGCAAAAGATAAGACCTTTTACCGTCTCGCCGGAATAACCGTAGTACTCCATCTTTTCTATTAGATAGGCTACCCGTTCATCCGAAACGAGCTGAGAGAGCATTACGGTATCGTCGATCACTTGGCCATTATATTCAAAATCGGTCACTCCAAAATAATGAAATGGACACAGCATATCTTCTTCCAGCGCCTCTTGCAGACGAATCTCATAAGCCACATTGTAGTCAAACAACTCATAGATGTTGAAGTCATCCGTCCGCTCCGGCGTAGCGGTCATCCCAAGCAGAAATGCAGGTTGAAAATAATTTATGATGTTAAGATACGAGCTGGCCCCGGCCTTGTGCACTTCGTCTATTAAAATGTAATCAAACGCTTCAGGATCGAAGCTGTTTAGAGTGGAGGCTTTTGATATCGTCTGGACAGTAGCAAACAGATATTTGGCATCCGTCTCTCTGCTGCTTCCAGATAATATGCCATAGTCTCGATCTTCACCACCAAGGATTCGCTGGTAATCGAGCATGGCTTTTTGCAAAATTTGCTCCCGGTGAACGACAAACAGCATACGTTTAGGGGCAAAGTTTCTGACGTCAAATGCGGACAAGTACGTCTTGCCTGTACCTGTTGCCGAAATTACGAGCCCTTTCTGCGCTCCGGTGGCGCGCAGATCCTGAAGATTTTTTAACGCGTTCATCTGCATCGTATTTGGCACAATAGGGCTGAACACCGTCTGCGGAATGCCTTCTGGAGCGAGCGGGAGCACCTGGCTCACATCTCGAGTGGCTTTTGTAACCTCTTCGTATAGAATCTGATAAGCATCAATCCACTGGTTGGACAAAGGGACGGATTCATCCCAGACCTTATTGAATTCACTTTGAAACTGCCCCAGGAGACCGCCATGCTTAAAAGAAGTCAGCTTCACGTTCCATTCATAGTTGGCTTTTAGGGCAGAGGCTGTCAGATTGGAGCTTCCTGTAATAATGGTGGAGTATCCTTCATGGTGAAACAGGTAACCCTTCGCATGAAACCCACTCAGGTCTGATAACCGGACCTCTACGTTGGTGATTTTCAGCAGCTCTTTATAGATTTTTGGCTGATTAAAGTTAAGATAGTTGGAGGTCAGAATTTTACCCGTAACCCCGCGCATGTTCAGGTCGAGCAAATGAGACTTCAGTGTAGCCAGTCCACTTTCAGTGATAAAGGCAACAGAGAACACGAAGGATTGACAGTGATCCAGTTCTTCCAGCAGTGGCGTCAGGACATAATCCTTGCTTCCTTTGTTGTTCACCAGCAGCTTCGGCTTGTATTTGTCCAATGATTCCTGTTGGTGATTGATGAACGCCCAGCTTAGAGAATGGTTGAGCTGTTGAGTAGAGGTATCCATCTATGTAATCAAATCCTTTTGAATTCGGTGTACGGCAGGAATGTCTGCGGGTGCCCAATCCAAGGACATGAGCTCATCCGGATACAGCCAGGAGATGTCGACATGTTCAGTAAGCATAGGCTTTCCGTTTAGAAGGCGGCAATAAAAAGTAGACAAATGCACAATGCCAAAATCATATTCATACACGGTCGTCTCGATGTGCTCGCCAATCTCGATGCTGCAATGCATCTCTTCATCGATCTCGCGCTTCAATGCAGCCTGTGGCGTTTCGCCTTCCTCAATCTTGCCGCCGGGAAATTCCCACTTGTATGCTAAAGCTTTTGTAGCCCCGCGCTGGGCACAGAGAATTTTTCCATTCTCGATAATGACAGCTCCGACGACATGGATGTTCTTTTTCAATTCATTTCCCTCCGGTCTTGCATTCTGGTAAATACATGTAGCTTTTAGTCTATTCTATTATATTTATCGGTATTGGGGCTATCTCGTGTGATTGAAAATTTTGGAATCGATGAGGACTTTATAACGATTTCTGGTTAATGGTAGATATGGTAAAAAGATAAGGAGTAGGGGAAATGGATAAACAATTAAAAGATTTCCTTGGTGACTTAATTGTACTTATTCAGGAGAAATATAATGATACGTTGGATGTACCTGCAGATGAAAGTGATGAAGATAAATCTTACAGGTTGGGTTCGAATTTTGCTTATTACGATGTATTAGATTTAGTAGAGTCTCAATTATTATCACAAGGCATTGCTTCTGATTCTCTCAAGAAAATTTCACCAACACTAGGTGAAAAAATTCAAGCAGAGTCTGGACTCTGATCGGTAAAAAGGAGGAGCCTATGATCAAAATTTTGTTAGGGATCACGTCCATTATCTCATCCGTTATCGTCCTATGTGCAGGATTTATTGTTTCAGCATTAAGATCCGTTCATTATTCAGCAGGTATAAATCTTGGAGCCTTTGAGTACAGTCTGTTTAATATTAGCTTTTTGTGGATTTTAATACCCATCTTACTATTTATAATAGGAGTGTTTCTGCTCTACTTAAGCGCCAAAGATGCCGGTTAACATGCTACAATACAATTACACAACCAACCAGCAAAGGATGAATAACCCATGCCAGTATATAACAAGCTTGTCCGGGATCTGATCCCGGAGATTATACATAAGAGCGGCAAGGAATGCCGGACACGGATTTTGGATGATGAAGAGTACCAGAAAGAGCTGAACGTGAAGCTGAAGGAAGAATCAGAGGAATATTTTGCCGCGTCGAAGTCAGAGGAAGCTTTAGAAGAGCTGGCAGATATGCTTGAAGTCATTCGGTCTCTGGCTGCTGTACATGGATCAAGCTGGGAGCAGCTTGAAGCGTTGAGAGAGCAGAAGGCAGGACAATGCTAACAGACTTTGATGTAATGTAGTGAGATTCCTGTTGTTTTGTAAAATTTTTAAGATCACAATTAAACAAGGTTCGTAGAGGTATTTACTTATTTATCCTCATTCAAGGTTCTCATTTCTAATATCGCCACACGTAGCCTCTCGCCATCCTCAAGATTGCTCTCTGTAAATTACCATTATACACCACAGCTTCTAAGTAAATTAAGATTGGTTGCTCTCAAAATTCTGATCATTACTTTTATAGTTATAAAAATTCTATGTTGACCTTGATATCCAGGAACATGCATTCGCTGACATACTGTAGTGTCTTTTAAGCTATAGAATAGTGATATTAATAATTTAGACTGGACTTTAGTAAATAAATAAACCATAAGTTTCAGATTACTAATATCAATAAGGCTTTCTAGCGCTTTCATTAGTCATAATTTGCTTTTTCTTTATTTTTTCGTGTTTCATAGGAGAATTATGATAAGGTGACCAGTGCAAGTATTACAAAATAAGGATTGAGTATAGTGTGATTACAAATACTTCTATATAATTAATCATAAGGAATTGATTCATTAGTATCTTAATTTTTTCGAAGAAGTAGTTTTGATTGTGTCGAACATGTATATTTTACGAAAAGATATAGGTTAAATTAACTATAATATGGTATTCTTTTTACATATTTAGACTAATTTACAGGAAGGGATAAAAAATATGAGCTCAAGAGCATTAACTGATGTACTTCAATCTATATCTCCAGAAGCAGCAAGGGAATTCGGACTCATTGACCATTTGTTTTTTCAAGATAAGGGGAGCGCTGCAGTCAAAGCAAGAACATTTTTAGAGTTGGTAATTAACAAGGTACTGGAGTTTGAAAAAAATAATATTAATATGCCCTCAATATTTTATGCAAAACTTGCAGACAAGATTATTTATCTTGTAGCAGAAGGATTTATTGGACAAGATATTCAACTAGCAATGAACTCCGTTAGAAAGATTGGAAATATTGGGGCACATGATGGCTCAGATATCACCTATCCAGATGTATTTATCGCACACAAAAATGCTTACAAAATTGCTGTATGGTTTCTGGAACTTTATTCATTTCAGCATCTTGAAGCTCCTGAATATGAGGAGCCTAAGCCGCAATCTGATATAAAAACTTCAGAAATTGAATCAATGGTTAAATCATATTTGAAGGAAAATGGACTAATACAAGATCAACAACCAGAGTTGGTCGAAAAAGTGATTAACGATGAAGACACTTCTATTTTAAATAAAGACCTACCCAAGGGAGAGAGCTACTTAATACAAGAATTAAAGCGCCTTCAGGAATCCTCAAAAGAAGCTGTAGAATCGGCAGGATCTTTCTCATATTACAAAGAATATCTTCATGTAAATCGTGGACCGCAAACACAAGTAGAGCAATTACTAGAACGAAAGCACAATCAGCAAGGCGCCAACTTATTGTTTGTTTGTGGGAGTGTGGGTGATGGAAAGTCTCACCTTCTTGCTTATTTACGTTCATATCGTCCTGAATTAATAGAAGAGTACACCATTATTAACGATGCAACTGAAAGTTATTCTCCAGAAATGAATGCGATGGAGACTTTAGTGAAGGCGCTTGAAGGATACAGAGATCAGAATTTAAAAAAATCTAATCAAAAAGTGATATTAGCCATCAATATGGGTGTTCTACATAACTTTGTTTATGATTCCAATAATACTGAGTTTAAACAATTGGGCTCCTTCATAGATAAAAGTGGAATATTTACCCCTGAATTGACACCATACTTCACTTCGGAGCATTTCGACTTAGTGAGCTTTGGGGACTATCATCCTTATCAGTTGACTGCAGAAGGACCTACTTCTAATTTTTATAGTCAATTAATGAAAAAAATCTTTATGAAGTCAGAGAAGAATCCATTTTATCTGGCATATCATGAAGATCTTGAATCCGGTGTTTATACGATGGCTCATTATAATTATGAATTTTTACAAATTGAACAGATACAGAAAACGATATTGGATTTAGTTGTTGAGATTATTATCAAATATAAGTTAGTAATCTCGGCACGCACGTTTCTAAACTTTTTAGTCGATATTATCATGCCGGATCATCCGTCCAGTATTGTGAAAATGGATGACTATGATGTTCTGGACAATATAACACCTAACTTACTATTTAATCGGGAAGATCGGTCTGGTCTTTTAAAATGGTTCAACAAGATTAGCCCACTTAACCGGACAAGATCAAAGGAGATTGATGATTTAATTGTGGCTCTTCATTCTCTTTATAATAAGCAGGATGTGATTAAGGAATATATTTCTGATGATGTTGCAAATCGCTGGTTCCTTTCATTTTGGAAAGGAAATGAACAGGTCGATCATCAAGCTTTTAATAAAATTTCTGATGCCATTATATTAACCGCCTATTTACAAAATAGTTACTTTTATGACAAGACAAGGGATCGAGATTATAAACTGTATACGCAAAGGCTGTATGGTTTTAATATAAGAGACACAAATTCAATTAGAGAGATATATCACGAAACCAACAAAGTAATCTATCTGTGGAAAGGATCTCCTAAGGATGATTATATCTATATTAGTCCTGTTCATGAGAAATACCGATTAGCTCAGCGGATGAAGCTTAAACCCAATATTAATCATATAAAAATGCAGGGCGGCGATGAGTTGGAAATCTTCAAGGACCGAATGATTATTGCGTTTGATATTGGTGAATCTACTCATTTCTTAGAACTCGACTATACGCTCTTTAATCTATTTAGAAAAGTGTTAGATGGTTATGGGCCTAATAGACAAGATGAAGAGGAAATGGTTCACTTTGTTGAATTTATTGAGAAATTAATGCGCAGTGGGGAAAAGAAAAATCAAATCCTCATCCACTATACTCCAGACAATAAAATTTTCTACCTGAGTAAAGATGAATTTTCTGGATACTCATTTACCGGAGGGAACATGTAATGCCGATTTTAAACGCTACGGAGATAGCCAATAACTTGTACAAGAAGAAATCACCTGCACACAGTGAGGGGGAAATAAAAAAAGTTCTTCCCTTTACTACTACTAAAAAATATGTGAAGGGCAGTTTTCAACCTCTTTTGGGAGATTATGTTCGTAATATTACGCGGATTAAGGAGAAGAAAAAAAGAACTAGTTCACTAGACGCCTTAGGAGTAAACCCCTTAATTTATAGTATTGGGCAAAGTATTAATTCGGAGGGGTTACTCCAGCACGAGCTTGAAAACTTTTTACAATATTATTTGTATGGTGAATTAGAAGATATTAAATTAATACATCCTTATATATACAACTACTTGCGAGGGTCTGACTCTGATAATCTATTTCGTCGAAAAGTAGCAAAGTGTGCAGCTGAAATATTAGTGAATAATGATCAGAGGATTGCCACTATATTTAGAGACACAGAAACTGAAGATGTGTTATCTGAGTTAATCATTGGAGCTTTAGATTGTACAACGGATGATAGCTTTTTAGAAACCGAGTACCAGTGTAAATTGAATTTTCTAAATAAGTTGTACTGTGAAGACTTTATTTATATAAGTCGTCATAATGAATACTTTATTAAATCACTTCCTTTTTTAACTCAATTTTACTTTTTTAACTATGTTTGTCAATTGTTGCTTAAATTTGAGCAGTTTAATAATGGTGATTACACTAAGTCAACGCCGCTTTACTATGCACTTGATTGGGAAGGGGTTATTTCCAAGAGAAGAAAGGCAGCTAGTGATACGGAAGGATTCAAAAGAATTAAACAGAGAGCTCCTTTACTTTTCCCTCATGTCCATACTATGTCGCAAATGAGTACGTTTCATGAAAACTCGGAAGGAAGCTTCTTTACTTATCCTGAACTCATTGAATACTTCAGTGAACCTGAGAAAAAGCAGGAGTACCTAGATGATCTAAACAAATGGATCAAGCAGTACAGAGAAATTTTTGGGGAGAGAGTTACTCCTAAAGAACAGGCAGAAGATCTTGAGACTGCATTTCGTTTATTATTCGAGAGCATTAAAGAAGGTATGAATGAAGAAGCACGAAACAATTACGGGAAAAATATTGAAAATTTCGGTTCAGAGTTTTTAAGAACAAGAGGAAGCAGTGGAACAATTTTAATGTTAAATCATGAAATGCTCCTCTTATTGACTGCCGTTTCTGTTAAGGATAAACGTATTCCTATTAATCAACTGTTCAGTGAATACGAAAAACGAGGTGTAGCTTTAGACCGGCATTCTAAGAAAGTCGTTTTAGAAACATTAGATAATTTAAACTTTATTGATAAAAAAAGTGATAGCGGGGATGCACAGTATGTCAAACCAATTTTATAACTATGTATCTAATCTTTTGATTGGATTTTTTAGTAAAATCAACATTCAACCTGGACAACGATATTTTCTACAGTTGGAAAACGAAGAAGAGGTACTTACGTTAGTTGAGTCACTTCGTGAACAATCGATGAGTACGCCGTTTGTATATCAACATGATCAAGGTTCGGCGTATCATACTTTTAGTGTAGCGATCAGTAATGTTAATTTAGTTGTTGCTTTTACATCCCCTGGAGTTAGTCCTGACTTTTTAGTAACTTTACGAAACCAGGTTGGTGAGCAGCAGGGAATTTGGAAAGATACTGCCTTATTAAGCATTGTGTTTAAACAACTAGATTCCATTCAAGGTGGAAGTACAGATTTACAAAAAGAGGGTATGCCTCTGCATCCCAAAACATTTGAGTCAGGATTGCAGGAGCAAATTGACAATAGTGTATTGGATAAGGTAGAACAAGTCATTCTAACGGAAAGAATGGAGCAGATCCTATCTGAATCCAGCTTTCAGCATATTACTTTTTTTGATTTTGAAGAAATATTTACGGCTCTCTTCAAAGGAAAGATAGACCCTAGTGAATACAAGGATTTCGGGTTATTTGAAGATCCTGATCTTGGCACATACAGTAAAAAAGAAATGAAAGAAAGAATATCTAAGAATCGTGAAATGTTTGAGTTTGTACGTCATATTCATGATTTAGGTTTAGAAATTGAGGAACTGGAGAAGAAACTTTCGTCCAGTGTTGCTCCAAAACTCAAAGATGTGAACGAATGGACCAATACTCCTTATACGGATATAAAGAAAGCATTTGATGAAGCTCAAAAGGTAGGAAATCAAACCGTGGAGCTGAAGCAGATTGATTTAAACGAACAGCTCAAAATGTGGAATAAGCCTAACAAGCAGACGGCTGCTGGAGAGAGAAAGCGCCATGTGATTATCTTTAATCCGGACAAAAAAACAGAAATTAATATGTCTTTATCCTTTTTAGTGGAAGGAGAAAGCAAAAGCCTGCAAGCCGATCAGTTCAAAGTAAAAACTACGGAAGCTGAAGTTCATTTTCAGGTAGCCAGAACTAACATTAACCTCAAATACAGTTTATCAGAGCTGAATCAACCTGCATTTATCAAGATTACTTATAAGCATAATGGAAAAGCAAATTTAGGTTGCGAAATACAGGCAGTTGTCCTTCCTCTTTCAGTTCAAGATTGCTCCTTTCTAGAGATCGATTATTTCATTGACACGAAGAACCGGACAATTAATATTCAGACGGATCAGGAAACTTATTTACTTGGAACAGAAGGTTATCAGAAAAGGGAAGCAAAAATCAATGCGGCGGGTGAGCAAATTCATATCAATAATGACGACTTACTAGAAATTTCATTAAATAGTGACCTTTTTAATGAACGTAACCAACTACCGTTACAACTTCATTTTGTTTCTAAGGCAGTTATTGTACCTGTTCAATTTATAGTTGAGGACAAGAGTAATGTGCCTATTACTGCATTTCGTCTTTGGAAACGTAAAAGAGAAGAGAAATTGATCTACAATAGAGAGGGGAGCAAATTAAAAGTCGGAAGTTCTGTTTATTATGGGAGTAACGAATTTATAAAATATCTCGAATGGGAAGAGCAGTGGAAACAAAAAGGAATAAAGAGCGCCGTTCTGGAATCCGACCAGCTGCATCCAGAAGATTTGGAGCTTAGCTCAAAATTATTAGATGCCTATAATCGCTTGATCAATTCTTATATAACTCATAAAACAACGCCAAGCTTATGTTATATGAATGAGGAAATCGCAGAGCGGGCGAAAGAATACATTGCTGAATATATTAAAGAGATTAATTCTTTTTATGAAGGAAGACCAGTTGGCAGAAAAGGCAGAGACCTTTTTAAATTAGGTATTATTCATCATAATGAAGATGTACTCTTTACCCCATATCATCCATTAAATATTGCTTACCAGCTCCAGCTAGAGCAAGATGTCCAAGGTGAAAAAGTGGATGATCGTATTCTCGAAAGACTTCGGCCTGAAAGTTTGCTGCCATTTATATATGAGAATAGGAAAGAAGAGTATCTTTACAAGTCAGATTCTGTTACTGACGCTTATGAGTGGGTCATCTATAAAAATATTAATAAAGTTAGTGTAACAGATGCTAACAAATATTTATCAATTATTGTGATGCACAAGCTTAAACAATTTGAAGAACATTTCTCCTATCTGTTCACCGATCAAATTAAGGCACCTTATAATATTAGTTTAATAAATATTGAGAATGATCATGAAGTTGTAAGAGGAATACTGCAATGGTTTATTGAGAGTATCAAGAAAAAGGGAGTGGACAATCTTCGAAAGCTTCATATTAATCTTTTTCGTGAGTACAGTTTGGAAACAGAGTTTGATCGTTTGTCTATAATAAACTCTAGTGAAGAGTTATTTGCATATTTCGGTATAACATGGAGGCATGAAGAACTTGATTCGAACAATGTTTTAAGATTAATCCGTAAATCGATATCGTATTATAAGAAGTATATTGATCCTGGTAAAGAATTAGATTACGCGCATATTACATTCTATCGAATGAATATGAAGGAAAGTTATGCTGTTCAACCTATGAATGAAATGCCTGCAGGAATCGCGCTTAATGGTTTATATTCTTATCTACCATCTTTTAAATATGAAGAGAACTATCGCTCAGGATTTGGAACAAAATATTATGTAAATAACAAGAACTCCAATCCATTAATTGATCTTAGTATGGGCCTGAATGAGCTTGCAGCTAACTTGAAGAATGAAGGGAACGATTCATTTCATAAGGGAGAGGCTATAACATCGAGGACTACGACAGCAGATGAGGAATTTTTACGAAAGATATTTGATTCATCACATTGGGTTACTTTTGTGGATTCGCATCTAGATCTTGATTATTTCAATCAGTTAGATGAGAACTTATTTGTTATTCACTATAGTGATCAATACTCTTCTTCCAATGGATATGATGCAATTACAGTGACAAATAAATCTAATCATTATCTTTCTGTTATTAGTGAGTATCTTGGATCTCATCAATTAAGTATTGCAGAAGACAAAGCGATTGACATTATAAAAGCGTTTAACATATTTAACGGAGAATGGTTGCTAAAAATCATAGGGAGTAAAGGACATTATTCCCGTGAGAAGTTTAGTATTATTTCAGCGATCAAATTTGCTCTTGCCTATTTTGATCATTCTGATATTCACTGGGTCCCCATTTCGTTAGAAGAAATTTTAAGGGTAGCAGGCAGTTCTAATCTTAGTAAAACAGATGGAACATTCACGGCCAAAAATTTAGGAGTAAGAGGCGTTCATAGTGATGATTTGTTATTGATGGGAGTTGAAGAAAAAGAACAAAAGCTGCTAATTCATTTCTATCCAATTGAAGTTAAAATCGGTATAAATAACAATAACGTTAAGGATAAAGCAGCCAATCAGGTTTTAAAGACTAAAAAAATCTTTCAAGATGCACTCAGCAATGCAGAAATGCCATTTACTTCAAGATTTTATCGCTACTTTTTCGCTCAATTATTCATTGTAAATGCAGCGAAACTTCACTCAAGTGATTTTTGGCCTGAGAAAAACTTTGATATGCCTGAGCATGTTATCGAAAAACTGGTTCACGATCAGATCGAAATAACCTTCGATGTTGATCATATTATTGGAGCTGGAGCTGTAATTTCATTTCAAAAAGATGCTTATCATCGCTCTACAGAACTTACAGATCAAGTAACCTATCTAAATTTAACTGAGTCTGATGGATTAAATGGTTTGATAAAATCAATGGCGGAAATGTATACATGGATGCAGCATAAAGATAACGATCTAATTAAGGAAAATTTATTATCAAATCAATATAATACCAAATCCAATGATCATAGTATTACAAGTGCTTATATTGATCCTAATGGGTCCTTAAAAGAAACAGCAGCAGCAGGAGAAAGTTCAAGAATGAGCTTAGAGACTGATAATCTTTTCGTAAATAACAAAGATTTGCTTCTGGAAGTCGATATACACGAAGAGCGAGATTCTTCTGTTACGAAAGAGACTTCTATGCTGTTAAAAGATAAAAAAGGATTAGATGAAAACAATGACATTACCAATCAGATCACTAGTAAGGAAAAACGGAATATCAGAGTTCTTATTGGAACTGCGGAAAATAGCTCAAGAAAAATATTCTGGGAATATGATCATGCTGGCTTAGCAAATAGGCATTTACTGATCTCAGGGAAATCTGGACAAGGGAAAACTTATTTTATGCAATGTTTACTGCTAGAATTATCCAAGCAAGATATATCAAGCATTGTGATTGATTATACTGAAGGTTTCTTGCCGAATCAGCTTGAACCCGAATTCGTTGGATTTCTGGGCCCTAAACTTAATCAAAGAGTTGTATACAATGAAAAGGTTCCAATCAATCCGTTTAAAAGAAATATAAGAGATATAGGTGGTATCACGCTCCCTGAATCTGATACGGATATTGCAGAAAGAATAAAGAGTGTGTTTGCTTCCGTTTATAAGTCTCTTGGAATCCAACAGTTAAATGCTATCTATGAGGCTGTATTAAATGGGCTTGGGCAAGCTCAGGACAGGATGGATCTTAATGTGATGAGGGAGATGTTGGAGGAGGATTCTGGTAGCGCCTCAAAAACAGCATTGTCTCAAATCAGACCGTTCATTGATCGACAAATATTTATTAATGACCATAACTTCTCTTGGAGTGATATGATTGACAACAATGGTGTAGTTAATATTATCCAACTAACTGGTTATCCGAATGACGTACAGCGTATCATCACCGAATTTATCTTATGGGATTTATGGAACTACCTATTAAGAAATGGAAGTAAATTTAAGCCCGTGCCATTAGTACTGGATGAAGCACAAAATCTGGACCACCGCGAGCAATCTCCGTCAGCCAAAATATTGACGGAAGGTCGTAAATTTGGTTGGTCAGGTTGGTTCGCAACCCAGTTCTTAAAATCCCAGTTAGATGCTGATGAGTTAGCGAGAATGCAAAACTCTGCACAAAAGATATACTTTGCTCAGACAGATCAAGAAGTATCCTTTGTATCAAGTTCATTAGCTGCAGAATCGAGTAAACGTAAGCACTGGGAAGAAAGATTAAATAACCTTCGAAAAGGTCAATGTATTGTTCAAGGAACCCAACTATTGGATAGTGGAGAACTCACCCCTCCGACGGAAACCGTAGTGAATATTACCCCTTTGCAGAGCAGAATTTAAAGAAAAGAGGCAAATCCGATAAGGATTTGCCTCTTTTCAATTCATTGTTAATATCGCAACTCTTAAGTCATCAAGTGAGTTTTTTTCTTTTTGCACATAATTTAATAATCGAAGTCCCTTTTCAATCTGATTTAAGATTTCATTGTTGATTTCTTCGGCACTTAGGACTCTTTTTGCTTGATTGATTATAATGTGAGAGTACAAATTATACTCAACCAAATTGAGAAAATTAGGTATTTCCCACCTATTTCCACCGATTTGATTATTAATCTCAATATTACGGTGAGATGAGAGGCCTTTAGATAATGCAAGCCTCATTATAAATGGCCTATCAACAGAAAGGGCATCGACAAAATAATCGAGTAGTAGTTTTCCTTCATAGCTAAGCTGCTTCCCTTTAAAGCCTGCCATGTTTTAGGCCCCCCTTGGACAAGAAGTATCCTGGCTTAATCAAGGTGTATTTTCTATTTTGATCATAGTCTAAGGTGAATTGTTTATAAGTACTGCCTTCGATCTGTTTAATATAATCTTCAGTTATTTCTGTATCAGTTGATAATATGATAACTTGTTCACTTAATTCTTTGTAGTAGTGATCAATTAGATAAGAACGATGATAACTATCTAGTCTTCCTAACGGTGTATCTATAATCATAGGCAACGCATAACGGGATGACTTAGTGAGAGCCCATATCAATGCGGATGATATAATTTGCATTTCTCCTGCAGAACGATCATGAATACTGATTTCTTGATTTCGATCATTGTACAAACGGATCGTATAAGTACTTATATCAAATTCAATCCTACCGAATTCATCTTGTTTACGGAATAATTGGTTAAGCATAAATTCAAATTGCTCATGTATAAAACCAGCCTTTAACTTTGTTGATTTTACAATATAGTCGTTAAGAAATTGATTAATTAATGAGATGGCTTCAAACTGTTCCTGATACTGATTGTTGTGATCTTCTTTTTTTTCGGATTGAGCTAGTTTTTTACTTAGACGTATTTTTTCCTCATTTAATGAACTCATTTTTCGTGTAGCTGATTTTAATCTTAATTCTACTTCGCCAAGCATTTTAGTGAAATTATCGATTTTTTCGTTTTCTTCTTTGATATCAACGGATTCAGGAGCATTTCTAATTTCTGACTCATAGTGTTGAATCATATTTTTTTCTTTCTCCATTTGATTGTAGATACTTATTAGATTTTGAGAAGTTTTAAGTGGTAAATTCATTAATTTATTGTATTGATCTTTATTTAAGTCATGAAGAAGCTCAACTTCCTCTAACTCAGAGTTAATTTTATTTAGTTGAAACCAGATTTTTTCGCCTGACTCCATGAGGTTCTCTTTTTGAGTCGATGTAAGCGGAGGGTCAACGTCAACTTCAAATAAGTTAGATATGAAATTTTGATACGGGACTAATGAAGCTTCTTTAATTATCTTTTGTTGTAGATATTTTTCTTCATTTTCTAGCTCCTTTTGTAATAGAAGGTATTGATCTCTTAAGAGAATATCAAATGCAGAATGCCTAAACTCTTCAGTGAAAATTTTGTCCAAACTATGGAGTCTTGTTTCACTGGCTGCAAGCTTCTTGACAAAGGCTTCTCTTGAAGAAGAATTGATTTTAATTTTGTGTTCGCGTTCTTTTTTTAATACCTGAATTTGTTCCGTTAGTTTTGTTTTTTTTGTTTCCTCTTTAGCTTTTTTGGCATAATATTCATCTAATAATTTTACCGTTTCAGAATGTGCCGATTTAACTTTTTCTTGACTTGTTTCTGGAATAGACAAAGTTTTAGAAACTTTAGTGTTTAAAAAAGAAAGAGCATCATTTAAATCTCTTGTTAATATTTTGTAAGCTTCAAGACCGCTTAATTTTTGTATAGCTTCCTTCATCTCAGTACTATTCTGTCTTAAAATGATATCCTTAATTTCTTCTCCATCAAATATGAAAAATGGGGCAACATGATATGGAATAGTACGATCAATAAAGCGATTATACGTTTCGATATTATTTATGATTTGTGTACGGCCGATTCGTGCTCCAGGCTTACGGATTGTAATTTCTCTTGTCTCATTGATTTGAATCTTATTATGATCGAATATCCATTTGGTTTTAAGTTCCCATTCTTCCTGGTTGTTAACCTCAACAGATAAAGTAATATAGCACTCTCTACCACCTTCATTAAAAAAAGTATTATTGATTACGTTTGAAAAAATACGCTTATATTCATCAGTGGATATTCCACGTTTTCCAAACAAGCTGTAATGTATGGCCTTTAGAATTGATGTCTTACCCGAGCCATTAAGCCCACCAATTAATATAATGTTTTTATTATCTTTACGACTCATATGAGGAATATCAAGATCCAACTCTTGATGGCCATAAAACGTCTTGTAGTTATTTAGAACTAGCTTTTTAATAATCATAATTCTAGTCCTTCCTCTTAGTGTGATAACTAACCAAATCAATATATTCGGTACGTTTTTCAGTCGATGATTTATTTTCATGCATGTTCTTTTCCGCAGTTCTGACTAAAAGATTAATGAAATCTGGATTAAGATGATAGTGATCACAGAGATCGTTTAAAAGTTTCTTTTCTCGTTGTCGTATTGATAGTGTTTCCATAAAATCACCTTTCAATCTATATAGTAATTAATAACTAGTTGTAATAGATATTATGACCTAAATAATTATAGCATATATATTGAAAAATTAGGGTAAGAAGGGGAACTTTATAATAGAATAAGAAAGAAAAACTTGGCAGATATAAATCTACCAAGTCTTTATGTTTCCTATTTAATGTTTCTAAAAATCTCTAAATCTGCTTTGTTGATTTGTGGATTTAAAGTGATTCGAACGGATTGTCTGACTTCCTCAAGAGAAATTCCTGATGCAGTAAGGACATGGCTTGGTTTGCTTGAACTACAAGCTGAGCCCGAAGAAAGCGCAACATAAGGAGATAATTTTTTGATCAGTAGTTCACTATTTACTCCTACAAACTGCAAACTAATAAGGCCGGGGATCTTATTTTTGGTGTCACTATTAAATTTCAGCTTATCACCTAAATTTTCGTGAAGTAGTCCAATTAAGTATTTTTCTAATTCTTCTAGTTTGGTGATATTCTCATTTATATGTTTATGCGCAACTTCAGCTGCTTTTCCCAATCCAACAATATTATGAACGGCAAGCGTTCCACTTCGGTAATTATTTTCTTGACCACCACCGTGTAATAGAGGAGTTAACTTGGTGTAAATCTCTTTGGATTGTTTGCGAATTACAGCAACTCCAATTCCTTTGGGTCCTCCTATTTTATGGCCGGACATAGATAAGAAGCGAATCCCTGGTATGTCTTTTAGGTTGAACGGAACTTTACCAATGATTTGTGTGGCATCTGTATGGAAAAATAGATTATTCTCCTCAAATTCTTGAGCAAGTTCTGAAATAGGATTTAAAGAGCCGATTTCATTATTACCCCAAATAATGGATGTGAGAAGTGGTTGGCGATGCAGTTCTTCAGTAAGTTCGTTCACGTTGACTCTTGCAAAGGAATCAACCTTAAGATAATTTACATTTGTTCCACGTTCCTCTAAATAACGGAAAGATTCTAAAACAGAAGGATGCTCTGCTTGAGAAGTGATCATATAATTTGAGTTCTTAGATATTTTTCCATAATAATCATGTACTCCTTTGATAATCATGTTATTACTCTCCGTTGCACCGCTAGTAAATATAATTTCATCATCCTCACATCCAAGTAACAAAGCTACTTGTTCGCGTGCACTTTTAACGGCTTTTTTAGCATTCTCAGCTAATAAGTAAAATTTGCTTGAAGGGTTCCCATACTCTTCTTTGAGATAGGGAAGCATGGTTTCAAGAACTTCTGGATGTAATTTTGTTGTAGCACTGTTATCTAAATAGATCATGTGTTATCCCGACCTCTTGTATTAGATTAGCAAAGCACGAATGAATTTTTCGGAATTTCCTGTGCCTTTGTATTCTGAGGCTAAGTCACGTATGCCTCTTTCTAGATGCGCATTAAAGTATCCTGGAAAGTATTCTTCATCAGTCAATTCTTTACATGCAGCTTGTGTGATCATTGCTCGAAAAATATAATCAAATTCACCAGTAACGGTATTTCTGTTGAGAACTAATCCATCGCTAAAATCTTTGCTGACGGGGAGGATATCTCCTTTTTTTATAGAAAGAGCTACAGCATAACGAATCAAAATATTCGGTGTTATTCCGGTAGAAGCTTGCAGCTGTAGTAAGGTTTCTTTTGCATATTTAGAAGTTTTGAGAGTGAAATTCATCTTGGGCTTGTCTCCTTAATCACATTGAAATATCTGCCCCGAACGATTTCAGCTGTTTCCTGAAATGAGTTATATTCTAATGTATAGCATAATGAAGTTATGTCATTGATCATATTGAAATGTTCAGTTGCAATTTCTGAATCTGTTGTAAACATCAATACTTGATCACCGCATTTTGGAATGAAATGTCTAATTAGAGACTTTTTATGGTCTTGATCGAGTCGGCCAAACAATGTGTCAAAAACAAATGGCAGTTTCCACTCTGATACTTTGAACATAGCCCAGATTACTGTCAACATTAACATTTCTTTTTCGCCAGCTGATAATCGTTCTTTGGTAACTTCCTGTTTTTGTTTATTATATAGTGTAATCTGAAAATTTGACGAGTCTATATGAATACGATCTATATAATCTTTTTTTCGGAACAAAATATTGATCATTTTTGTTGCTTCTTTAGCGACATCGTTAAGTTTTTTTTGCCATTGACGTTCTCTAAATCGTTTACTTACAATTAATAATTTTTCTGTCATTTCGTAAGAATTATCGAATTTATAATATTCGCGTATTTTATCATTGAGTTTAGTCAATCCGATTTCTTTAAGTTTGATTTGTTCATCTATTTCATTCATTTCTTCGTCTAGTTTTTCAGAGATCATTTTAACTTGTTCTAATCTCCTATTACTTTCTTCAATCCGCTCAAGAAGTTCTTTAAATTCACTTGAATTATCATTTAGAGCAATAGCTTTACGTAGTTTCTGAGATTTCTCTAATAACGCAGTATTCTCATCAAATAATTCAACATAATGTTGTGCGTTAATGGATTGAATTTTTTTATGCATAGTGTAGACTTCATTTTGTTGTTCAAATGAAGATCTATGGAATACTTCAGTAATAGACGGTTTGAAAAGGTTTAACAAGTCTTTGTGGAAACGTTCAACTTGTTGATCTGAGAAATTTAAATCTGACGATCGTGAGAGGCTGCTTAGTAACTGTGATAGGTGATTCTTTTTTAAATTTGTGCTTATATACTCGAAAGAATCATAGTCTTTCTCTCTGGCAATCTGATTCGAAACCTTTTCCAACGTTTCACGAGCGATAAAAAAAGGAAGATATGATAAAGTGAATGCTTTAATTTGATCAGAATTTTCTTTTCTGCGTTGCTCAATATTATTAATTTGTTGAATTAACTGTTGTCTGTTCTCCTGAATAAGTCCACCATGAATTTCAAAATCCTTTTTATCTTGTCTTATCAAATCTTTGATTTCATTAGCTTCATCCTGATAATTAAGTAGATCAATTTGAAGATTCTGTAATCGATTTTTAAGATCATGAAGTTCTATTTCAATTAAACTTTTGAGTTCAAAATCTTTTGAGGTGTTTGAATTTTTCTTAGCATGTTGTTGTCTGTAGTTTTGCAGGTCTTTTTCTAAATTGATAAATAAGTCCAGATTAAAGAGGATTTTTCCTGCATCTTGTAAATAATCAGGAATTTTCTCTTCAGATACGATTCTGGATATCTCCTCACCATCGAATAGACAAAGTTCAAATAATCTTGGCGGCATTTCTTCTCTGAGTTTATTTTGAAAATCAGAAATCTGCTGGGCATTAAGATGAACGTTATTTTTTTTAACAGATAAATATTCTTTAATTTTATTATCTTTAATATTCCAACTGCGGATTATAGAGTAGATGATAGGTTCAAACTCTTCTGTTGATAAATATTCAAGAACAATTTGATACTTATCCTGATTGTTTTCATGAAGAGCCTTCCGATTTAGCAGGGAACGGATCTTCTTATAATAAGCTTCATTCTCAGTAATATAACCGAAGGCCATGGAGCCAAATAAAGCAATTCGAATGGATTCCAAAATGGTAGTTTTACCGGCACCATTTTTCCCGCCGATCAATATCACATTTTGGTTAGTAGCTGTCTTAAAGTTAAAATTGTTAAGATCCCCGTGATACGCACCTATATTACGTAAGATCAGTTTATTGATCTGCATGAAGTATCTAATCCACCTTTATAAATGTAAAAAATCTTGGTTTAAGGTCTTATCAAAAGCTTGAATAAGTCCTCTTCGGACTTTTACTCCGGAAAAATCCTTCTCTACTGATATCAGCTTTTTAAGCAGATTTAAGTTTACGCCTTCTTCCTGACATAATGTCTCTAAATCAGTAAGCTGATCGTCTTTGAATACTGGGCGGTCATCTTTATGCCAATCATAAGTTTCTCCGGTTTCCTCTTTAACAATTCGTGGTAGGCGATCTTCCCATTGAAGATCGTTATGCCAGTATTTACGGATTTCCTTAAGTTCCTCAAAAGTAATGAGCTCAATAGTTGGATCATAAAGTTCGCGAACTTTATTCTGGGTTCTGAGTAGTTCTCTGAGAATCTCTTCTCGAGCATTTAAGGTGAAAGGGCCGACCCCGAAACGCTTAAACTTTCCATCTTCGTCTTCAACAAATACCTCAAGTTCTTCAATTGTTGCCAAATTAATATTGTTATCTTCTATAAATTGCTTGATCTCAGATTTTTTGATACTCTTATATTTTCTCGCTTTAATATCCTCTTCATTAATTCCACCGAGATTCGTTGTCAGATAAACCTCACCATTCATTCTATGTTTTTGACGTTTAGAACGATCTTCACGAATATTCACGAGGTAATTTCTGAACTCATAGAGTGGAGTAAGCCACTCTACACCGCTATTTATAAATCCGCTCAGTGCTTTATCCTCAGTTACAACCGTGCAAGTCCAGCATCCAAATCTACTGTTTCCACATGAACCAGCACTTTCCTTAACTTCTTTATCTACGACAAGTGGGCACTCACTGCTTGAATCTTGGTACAATTGTAGCAGCTCGTTATTATCGTCGCCCCAAGGTGAAGGATATTGGAGTAGAAACTCCCATATGTCGTCTACATTAAATGATCTGATCGGTGCAAATACAAAGGCATTCCGAAGGGTGGAGTGCCTCATTAAATTTTTACCTTCTATGGTATGTGACTGCATGACTGCCGCACGAGTAGAACTCTCGGAATCCCGGACTCCAAGAAGCATAACGACTTCTCCAAATTGATCTACTTTTTCAAGAATAAATTTATTAGCAGGTTCAATTTTCAGACGATCAGTGCACCATCTGAATTTTTGACGTGGAGTAGGGTAACCTTTCCCAATAATTGAAGACCAGAATGTTTGCTCAGCCTTTGGCCTTACTTTTTGGGTTTCAATAGGAAGTTTCATTTCAAGTGCTTTGGTCTGAATTCTTCCCAAGGTGCGGGTGATTTTATCAATGATAAGAGGAGTTTCAACTTGAGTATCTGAAGAAATTACATATACTTTTTTGTTTAATTGGCTAGGCAAAAGTTCGCTTAGTGCCTGAAACACTATTTGAACCAGAGCGGTGGAATCTTTACCTCCGCTAAAACCAATTACCCAGGGACGGTCATCAGCCAGGTATACTTTCTTTACTAATTCTCTAGATTCATTAAATTTACTGCTAGTGTTAAAAATATTAAGTTCCAAAAGTATAAACCTCCTTAAATTTATCTTCAGTTTTTTGTTCTTGTTCTGTAAAAGAGAGTCCAATTTTGTTTTTAATTAGGTTGGCTGTGAGTTGAACGGTTTGATTGTTCTTATTAATACGACCTGTATGGCTGTAGGCTCGGCCTTGCCAGTCATTTTTATTGTTCCTATGCCAGTCAATATGTTTTAATTTTTTTATATAATTCTGCCATTCATCCGGATGATAGAAATAAAGATAGTGGCCAATGATGCCAATAGCTTCTAAGAAAACTCCGTGAGCAACTATAGAGTTTGCCCGTAAATCTCTAGTAGATGCTTGCTTCTTTAGTACCTGTTGCCATTCATTAATGGTAGAACTTAAAAGAATCCAAAATTCAGTTACAAATTCCTTTTCTGCTTCAGAGATTAATTCGCCTTTCCGTTTGCCTAAAAGTCTGCAGTTCGTATTGAATATATGGTTTAATGCAAATAATTTAGGAGAATTTTTTGAGAGATTTACCTTTTCTCTGTCGGTGTATCGATCCAGCAAGGGAATCTTTGAAATCACTTCTTTTGTTACAAGAGACAATTGGTCTCGGTGATCATATAGTATACCGATTGAAGAGGTAGTATTTACTGCATGGCGATTCAGGTCTGAGAACATTTGTTGAGAGCGCATAAGTCCAAAATCATGAAAAAAAACTATAGATATGTTCTCTTCGCCTAGTTCCGGAGCAATTTTCAAAGCTTCTTCTATTGCCGCTCTTCTGTGCTGTCCATCATTTATAAGAAATTTAGAATCAAGAGAAATCGAAAGATACCCTATATCTTGAAGCCCATTAGAGTGTTCCTGAAAGATTAATTCTCCATCTACAGACGCAGTTAACGAAGAAAATATGTAGTCTTTTGGATTTTCAAGAATATAATTGGTTATATCGGGGATTCTTGATTTATTCATTAGACGTTGAGCTCGGTACTCAGCCGGAATCTCTTCTTCATCAAACACGAATATCTTCGGGATCAGCTTTAGTGGACACATCACCGTATAGAAATCTCTCCCTGCTTGAGTTCCACGGATAGCTGGAAAACTATAACTAAAATTCATGACAGAGTATTCTCCTTTATTACGTACGTAATATTGATGGATGTAGTTTGATTCTACTTTAATACGAACGGATGTTCAATACTTATATTATAAAATTGACGAAATATGAGAGAGCGCGCTTAGATTTGCTCTATCTTGCTGAGGTTGTCGGGGCTAAGTATAATTCATCAAGATCCTCGTCTCCACTGAAAGTTAAGCTAACATTATTCAGAACCTAGTGGACGAGCTCATTGGTGGTTTCTGTTGAAACAGGGAGACGCAGATTGTGTGTTTGCTTCAAGATTTATAAACTTGGAATGAGGTAGCATCGCGTGGGATTTGCTCCGAAGTATTTTGAGGCGTCTATGATGATACCGATTATTCGTCCATCCGCTGGATGGGATCGCACTATGATGACGAACAGCTAACGGCTGCCCAGTTAAGAGGGAGTCTTGCGGACAAGATTTACGATTCCTGGATGGCGCATAAGCAGACGAGAACGATTGGCTTTTGTTCGTCGATCCGGCAGGCGGATTTTTTGGCGGGGTATTTTCAGGAGAAGGGCAACCCCGCCGTCAGTCTGCATTCCGGAACGGTAGGCATGACCAGAGCAGAAGCAATCCAGCGTCTTGCCGATGGGGAGCTTGACATTATTTTTACAGTGGATTTGTTCAATGAAGGCGTGGATATTCCAAGTGTGGATACGCTGCTGTTCGTACGTCCAACAGAATCGTTAACGGTGTTCACCCAGCAGGTGGGCCGGGGCCTCAGGTTATATGAGCAGAAGACACACCGCACCATCATCGACCTGATCGGCAACTACCGGAATGCGGATGTGAAGCTGCGGCTGTTCGCGAATGACGAGGAGTTGAAAGGAACGGCTAAGGACAAGGTGATTCCTTCGGTGCCGGCCGGATGCGAGATCCAGCTGGAGACTGGGGTCATCAACCTGCTGGATGAATTAAGCCGCAAAAAGCTGCCTCACCGGGAACGTCTGCACCGATCTTTTCTGGATCTCCAAGCGGAGCTTGGGCGGATCCCGACCTATCTGGAGCTTCACCTCTACGGACGCGCCAACAGCTGGGAGTATCGGAATGAATTCGGTTCCTACGTTGGCTTTCTTCTATGGGCGGAGTGCCTGAGTGAGCAGGAAGAAGAAGTTTATTGGCGGCATGAGAACTGGCTGCGTGACGTAGAGAAGACGGCCATGAACAAAAGCTACAAAATGATCGTTCTTCTGTACATGCTGGAGCGTGGACCGAAACAATGGGCAGAACCTGTGACTTCTCTGGAGGTCGCGCCATTCTTCCATAAGTATCTGACCGAGAAGGAGTACCGCAAACGGATTGATTTCTCAGATAACGATGCGAAAAAGCTGTGGGATTATGATGAGGTAAGGGTAGGCAAGCTGATTGAGAGGATGCCCATGACCAAGTGGAGCTCAGCCAGAGGAAGCATGACTCGCTTTGAGGATGGCGTGTTTAGCCTAGATATTGAACCTACTGCGGAAGATCTAGAAGTGCTGCACCGCTGGACGCAGGAGGTATGCCTGTATAGGCTGCATGTTCATTTTGAGCGTAAGGAACAGGGAGTGGTGCAGTAGGGGCTTTGATGATGAGTGGAAAGCCGATCGGATGTCAGGTGCTGTTCTGATGTTCGAGCGGTTTTTGTGCTTATCTCTGTATCATTTGATGCTTTGGTAATAAATTGTGCAGCATCCATGCTAACCCAGTGACATACGGACTATAGAATTAGATGAAATCTCCTAGGCTAATGAGATAGTGTCTTATTCAGGATCTTGAATGAAGGACTCTAGAACCTTTTCCATATATTTGAATCTGGATACAATGAAGGTTAGTAAACCATGGAGAGGTAACCAAATGTTCAAAATAATTGTGCCGCCGGAAGTGCTGATCCAGTTGTCCCAGCAGTTTCACCTAGCTTCCCTGCAATTGGAGTGGACTGTGAACCAACTGAATCATCAAATGGACACGATGCTGTTATGGGAAGGAACGACACGGCAGCGGTTTTATGCGGAATATGATCGAGCTCGACTGGATCTGAAACGGGTTATTGAACTTATGGAGTCTGTCAGCGTAGAATTACAAGGAATCGCAATTAAATTTAGGCTTCTAGATGAGGAAACCTTGTCATATATCCCATCTAGTAATAAGCCCGAGCCGAAAAACTGGCAGGATCACGCAGAAGATCTGTGGGAAGGTGTGAAGACGGGCGGCAAGAATATCGCAGATTCCATCGTAAGCACAGGAGAAGCCTTGATCGAGGACCCGATTGGAACGGCAGAAGATATGCTGTACAATGCCACTATTGGCACGGCAGAAGAAATTATAGATACTACCGTTTGGGGAGCCAAGATGGCTTTCGACGTGGGAGACACCCGGGAGAAGTTTGATGAGAGTGTGAATGCTGCAGGAGGAAGAGACCAATTTATTGGGCAGCAGGGAGTTGCAATTGCGAGTAATTTCCTTCTTCGCAGGCTCGGTCTCAAGGATCACGATGATTCAGGCGGTGGTGGTGGCGGCTCTAAGAAGGCTGAGGGTACGGATAACACTGTAGGAAACTTTGCAGGTAACATTATTGCTGAAAACATTCCTAACATGTCAAAACAAGAAATCTTAGATAGCTTGCCGAAGGATTGGAAGTATACTGATAACAATGGTTTCGTTCACATTAGAGATGCTAATGGAAACGTTCGAATGAAAATTGACCCACCTGATAAGGTTACAAAGTATGACCATGTTCATTTGTTTGATGAAAGTGGTAATCCGATTGATGTAAACTTGAATGTTGTTGACAGAAAAAGCTCTGAAGCTCATATCCCATACAAAAAGTGAGGTAATTAGCGTGAAGGCTGAAAAAATTCTATCCCAGATTGAGTCCATGCACTACTGGGATGCTAGAGTGTTAAGGTTTGATTCAAGTTATTTTGGTGATGAAATAACCCTTGTGTTTGAGGACACAGAGTTCAACGTCAAGTTATCCTTTATTGGTTGTTCTAGTTTTTCCTTTGTTACAAATGTCGATGATCGGATAAAACCCTTAAGAGAGTTGACTAGACCACAGATCCCTTATTTTCTTCAAGATATTGAAGTAACTGATGTTCAAAGGGATGGTCATAGTTTGCTAAATTGCAAAATTTTAATTCCCCCTCTTAACTCAGAGATACTTTGCACCTCAATTTCAATTAAAAAGATATAGTGAGTTAACCTAGTTAGGACTCGTGTTTTTCAAGGCGAAGTGACATTCAATGGCAGTATTCGTATTAATGCTGAAGGATTATGAAAACGAACAAAAAGTAGTGTATAGTTATGGACCAAATGAAGAAACGGTCGGTAAGATTGAATATGATAAAAAGAACGGTGTCATTAATCAAATCTCTGCAATTGTTTCTGACAGTTATACCGATGATTTCTTTTTTAAAAGAGCTGGAAGAAGATGTTTAGGCGGCTTTTTTATTACTTTGGAAAAATCAGTATACAAGAGTGCGCCCTACCGGTCGATACAAAACAAAAACACCCAACCCACAGAACGGAGCCTTCACATGTTAAAAAAGTTACTGTCACTGTTCAAATCAAGTACCCCGGATAAGAAAAAGCCGGCTCAATCCAACAAGGCCAATGCACCATCCAGAAGTAAGCCCAAACCTAAGCCTAAAGTTGAGCCTACAAGAATCGGACAACTGGGCGAGCATAAGATTAATATCCAGCTGGATCAGCTGCCTAAAGGATGCAACTTTCTGAGTGATCTTATGGTGGCCAATTCGAAATCACGCACGGGTTATTCGCAGATTGATCATGTGGTGATTACCCCGCAGGGCCTGTTTGTGATTGAGACGAAGAATTACAACGGCGAGATCAAGGGTAGCAGGCAGGGCAAGTCCTGGACGGTGAGCGGCAGATTTAAAATGTACAATCCGTTCATGCAGAATTACGGTCATATCCAGGCGATAAAGCAAAATACCGGGAGGCCCGTTACATCTCTCTGGTGTCTTTTACCATGCGCTGCCGATTTAGCGTAGACCCAGAATTAAGGAAGATCCAATCTGACGATCTCATTGTGTACGATGTCGAGCTGTCGGAATATATCCAGCGCAAAATGAACCGGATTCAAGCCGAAAAGCTGAACCCCGAATTAACAGAAAGCGATATACAGAGCATCTATGAAACCCTGAGCGAAGCGATAATCACCGATTCTAGGCTTCGAGCAGAGCATGTGGACAAGGCGGGAAGTGTCAGTAGAGATCATTCTTATCATGTTAAGAGTTGATCTTGACTGGGAAGGCCGGTATATTTCCCGTTCAAAGCTACTCTTTGAAAAAACAGTTAATTATTACTAGCCTTATAGTCAGTTGTATAGTATTCTTTCATTGTTTTTTTATACGATTATAATTCACTTTCAGGAGGAAACATCCAGATGCTACTAACACGCAAGAAACGTTTTACCGCACTTCTCATGGCTGCAATAATACTGATAGCTCCTTTATGGGGAACAGCTGGCGCATCCGCAATGCTCAGCCGGCGCTGACAGTTACGGATGTGACTTATATCCCGGATATTTATGTCTCGTTTGGTACAAGGAAGGAGGGGCTCGGACTGCCCAGAACGATAGAGATTACCTTGGAGGACCATTCGGTTACAGACGCTCCAGTCGCTTGGAATGGGGGTACTCCGATATATGATCCTGCAGCCGCAGGAGTTTATCTATTTGAGGGGACGCTTGATTTGCCAGCAGGCATCCATAATCCGAACCAGGTTACAGCAGAAGCGAAAGTGATCTTGAAGGAGCGGGTGCCTGACGATGTCATCACAGGTCTGGTGCTTGATCAATCCAGCTACCGGCTGCAGACCGGCCAAACCCATTCAACTGTAACCAAGGCGGTGTACAGCAGCGGAAGGCAGGAAGCGTTGGGAGAGGGGTCTTGTAGCAGGCGTGTTGATTATCCAGTAACAGGAAATAAAAATTGAAAAGAGGTCTTGCCTTTAGTAGAATCGGTAGTCACGACACCACGATTCGAAAAGGAGACCTCTCATGAAGAAGATTACCCCATTTAC
>NZ_JBISEO010000025.1:0-35094 GCF_044383795.1 Paenibacillus sp. JSM ZJ436 | reverse complement strand
TGGGAAGAATCGTGTTAGTATTTTTCATGGAGTCGTCACCTTCCCAATTGTTTGTAGGGGTACAAACATTTTATCGGGTTGACGGCTCTTTTTCTACCATTTAGTGGTTAATCAACAGGCCTGATATAATGTATCCGTAACGGTGTAATCCTCGTGGAAATACTTCATCGTTTGAGTAGTATCCGGGTACGTATAATCCGAATAAGAAAAGACCGAGCTATCGAACTTGAGTTGAAACATTAATTGGGAAAAACCGAGCGGATCGAGGGCGTCCATGTTCGTTAATCCGACTACCAGCGTCATTTCTTCGTCAGCGTTGTAGTACATTAGGGGGGTGGACAGGGAGAACGTAGTAGACTGCTGTGGCGTTGCACTCGCGTGGCCGGCGCCTCCCAATACACACATTACACATAACACAACTGCCAATAAACCTGATGTGAAGCGATGGATAATCTTGCTGACTAGCATTCAGACTCCTCCTGATGATGAACAATTTATATTATACGTTACGAATAATGAGGTAACGGTAATATCGGTGCCGGTCTTTAGCTAAAAGAGCACAGCCTGTGCTTCATCGCTTTCCATACGCTTTGAATCATCCATAAATCAATGCGCATATAAGCAAATTATCAATAATAATAGTTCTATACACCTATTAATTCGCTGCGATTGAGTATATTTTAAGACCATGAGCCTATATATTACCATGTTTTTACTGAAAGTAATAGACAAAATATGTCGAATTTTACGAATATAGCTCGTGTGCAGAACAGAAACATGAACTGTAAAATGGGCTGTAAAAGGCCCCCCTTTCATCAGCAGGAATCCTATAATATAATGGACACAATAGAAGATCGATACAAGTTTCGATAAAGCATCTCGAAGTAGGCACCGTCTAACTTGAGGTGCTTTCCGTGTATATTAGGACCTTTATAAATTTGGGATTGGAGGCAGATTATGAAGCATAAACTCGCAGGCAGGCTCATGAGCCTGATTCCGGATGATATGGATCTCGACAAAGCAGAACCCTTTAGGCACGTCCTCATGAGACAGCTGGCCGAGCCGTTTCCTTATAGGCCATTTCAGCTGCTATTAAGTGAACTGACGGACAAGCAGAAGAAATTTATGGTTGATTTTCTGAATATTAAGATTAAAATCCCCCAGCATCAGCCCTTCCCAGACGCAACCTTTATGCAGCTTCTACGCATGCGTATAAGTAAAAATAATGAGAAAGTCAAAGCGATCCGCTCTATTTTGCCCATGATTCTGCCGCTCTTGAAGGATGCGGATTCCAGCCAAGCGACAGGGCATTTGCAAGCTGAAAGCGAGCTGGTGCAGCAGTATGGGAAATGGCATTACTACTGGTCCCTGCGTTTTTTCCCGATCGAGGATGAGTCCATTCAGCACCGCTTGGCGGAGCTGGATACAGAGCCCGCGAGTCCCCATCCGCAGCAGGCCATAACGCCGGCGGCAAGCCTCATCGCGAGCACCTGCGAAGCGCCGGAAGCCGAAGAAGCGGCAGCAGCTTCGGAAACAGACCCGGAAGCGTTAGGAGCGGAACAGACAAGCGTTTCGGAGATCACAGCGTCTCTTCAATCGGAGAAAGGCAAGGCGCTGGTGGCCAAAGAACGGGAGCTTCGCCAGAAGGCGGAGCTGGAAGCAGAGAAGCTGCGCAAGCAATTGAGACTGCTGGAGAAGAGTCATCAGCGCACCTCTGAGCTATATTCCGGCCTGGAGCATCGTTCCCGGGAGCAGCAAGGACGACTGGGCGCACTGGAAGAGGCTTTGGAGCAAGAGAAGAAGAAAGGCTACGCCCTGGAGCGGACAAAGGTGCAGCTGGAGAGTGAACTGCGGCAATTGAACAAGGGGCTGGAGCAGCAGCAGGAGCGTGAGCACCGGCTTCAGTCGCAGAGCCAGGAGCAGCTGGATGAGCTGAAGGGTAAGATGAAGCTGCTGGAGCAGGAAGTAAGAAGCCGGTCCCGGCCTCAGCTGAGCGCAGAGCAGGTCCTGCAGTTTTTTCAGGAGAAGGCAGGTCAGTACTTCGCGGATGTGGCCAAGGTTCAAGATCCCACCGCCAGAGTCAGCCTGCGTGAAAGAATTAGCAGCACCATGCTCCTGATGAATACGATCGAGACATGGCTTCAAGAGGATATGGCTCCAGCAGATCACCCGGCGACTGAGCAGGCAGAGTCAGCCCCCCAGCCAGACCGCGATCCAGAGCAAGCAGCTTCACCTGTAACTGAAGAGACTCCGGACCCCTCAGCAACTCAGGACGATCCCGCTCCCGAAGACCGTGCCCCGTTCTATTCCGGCACCTTCTACCGGCGAGATCATGGCGGGTATATCGTGCTGGAGCACGGAGAGACCTTCAATATTACGGAATCCATGGTGAACAGCATCGGGCTGGAGCATGAAGCAGAGGTGCAGTGTGAGCCGCAGCAGCGGGAAGACGGAACGACCTCGTATTATATCCGTTTGCTCCTGCAGGGTGATGATTCGCTGGCGCCTGTCCAACAGTTTATGGGCTATGTGAAGCTGGGCGAGCATTTTACATACTATTGTGTAGACGTGAACAATGAGGAGCTGCGGTTTCCGATCCACGAAAAGGATGTCGCGATCCAAGATCCGCAGGACGGCGATCCCTGTCTGTTTAATGTGGCAGTGGATGGCCGGTATGCGCGCTTGTCGAAGCTGTTCACAGCAGCCGAGCTGCCTCAGACAGACCATGCTGTCAAAGCGCGTCCTGCAAGCCGTCCCAAGATGACCCGGGAAGAAGAGCCGGAGCGCTACCTGGAAGGCTGTACCATCGTGATCATCGGCGGGCTGGCCAAGTGGTTCGAGTCTGTCGTCGCAGAGACCGGAGCGAAGCTGGTCCATGACACGGGACGGAGTGCCGAACGAGTACATCCTCACCTGCGCCGCGCCAACGCCCTGTTTATGCTGCTGAGCGCCAATTCCCATGACGCCACAGGCAGCTGCGTTCCGATCGCCAAGGAATGCGGCGTGCCACACTTCAAGATTGAAGGCTCCAAATCCAATCTGCGCAAGCAGCTGTGGGATCATCAGGCGCTCATTCGCAGCAGCCCGCAGCTGGTCGATGGATAAATCAAAAACCCACCGAAGGCACGCAGCCTTTACGGTGGGTTTTTGCTCTTTCCTAAGCACAGCCTCCGCAAGCCCCGGAAAGCTGTTCTCTATTCAGAGGTGATCTAGAATTGCAGCTGTGACCAGCTCTGAATCCGCTCTTCAGCGGTAGGATCGACTTGCTTCAGCTTATTCATGAGGTCGGGATCCCCCTGCTCCTGCTTTTGCAGAGCAGCCAGATACCATGCGGCAATATCCTGCTGCAGGGGCTGTGACAGATCCTCCTGCAGCCCCAGGGCGAGCACGGACGAAGCCTGTTCAGGCTCGTTTATCATATAATTCATTTTGCCGGCGTTTAGAATCATGGTTGGCGTAATTTCAAATGGGCGTCCCTGCATCTGCCCCTCCGGCAGCGTCTTCAAATGCTCCACGCCTTCCTGCACATGCCGGAACGTAGCGATCCCTTCTCTGAAATATTTGTCCTTGGCGTCCAGAGCCCCGGCGCCGAGCGACTGATAGCCCAGCTCAAAGGCCTGGTTGATGATTTTTTCATGCCATTCGATATCCCAGTTGAACTTGTAGGCGTGGCTCGTTAACAGCGCAAAAGCCTTGTCCTGCTGGCCCTTCAGCTCATACGCCTGCATCAGGCGGCTCAGCATCGCTTTGTTGTAGGGCTCATCCTCCAGAGCATCATTCAACAGGGCGATCAGCTGGCTGTAGAATCCTTCATCCTGGGTCTGCTGGTATGCTGTCGAATATAGAGAGGACAGAAGCAGTACAGAATCCGGATGGCTGGAGCGGATCTTCAGATCTTTTTCCAGAACTGTCTTGATCTCTTCGAAAGAGGTGCTGGTCTTGGCGACCTGACGTGCATCCAGCGCTGCGCTGCTGGCTTGTACATACCGGATGGACGTAATAAGCAGCAGGATCAGTCCAATCCCCGCCAGCGCGGCATACACCCCTTTGGCCGTCGAAGGTGACAGCTTCAGCCGGGTGACCGGCTGGTGATCCATCGCCGCCGCCATACCGCCAAGGCCCAGAAAGACGAGAATGCCGATAAACACATAGCTCATATTAAAGTCCAGAATGCTGTGCAGTAGAATCGACAGCACCACGATCATATATAAGAAGTGCGAGCGCTGCTGCGCCTCACCTGACTTGAAATAACCGCGGATATATTTATAGAAGATATACAGGATAAAGGACATAAAGATCAGGAACCCGACAATGCCCACTTCAATGAAATACTGCAGAAAAAAGTTATGGGCCTGGCGGCTCGTATACGGATTGTTCTGGTACTGCTCGTACAGGGCTGCCCAGGCACCGCCGCCTGCTCCAAATATCGGATAATCACCGACCACCTTCATCGCATCCTTATAGAACGTAAAGCGCTCCAGGACACTGTGCTGGTTGAAGTTAATATTGTCGAGACGGGTGCTCAGGTTATCCGGAAGCAGATTTTTGAGGCTCGTTCCAATGAACAACGCGATCAGCAGACCGCCCAGCACCACTGAGCCGATGGGAATCCAGAGTGTGGAGCCTTTGCGGTCACTCCATTTGTGAAAAGCGTTCTCCAGTACTGGAGCAGCATACCGCTGAATGGCCCAGCCGACCAGCCCGACAAGTGCAGAAACGCCGAGTACATATCCCCAGCCCTTCAGAGCACCGCTGCCGCTGAAGCTTTCATTTAACTGCAGGCCCAAATCCGTCACCGGTTTGGAGATGAGCAGCGAGGCTGCCCCGGCCACCCCCAAATGCACCATCCACAAAATTTGCTGGGCGGGCTTCAGGAACAGAAGCAGCAGCACGAACGCCACCGGCAGCATTACCAGTCCCCCGCGGGAGAGCGTCAGCAGCAGGGAGACTATGATGGGAACCAGCATGAAGCTGTGAAAGGCCTGAGCATACGCTTTGCGGGAAGAGGTGATAAAGAACACCGCCGCAAACAAAAAGGCCATCAGAAAAGCCGCATATGTATTTGCGTACTGAAAGACCGAGGTCAGACGTAATCCGTTCGAGTCGGTCATGACCGCATTCGTATAAATACCGTTCGCTACCGTGTTAGAGAACCATTGTGCGATAGCACCGGCGGTTTTGCCTTGGCCAAACCAATGGAGCAGCCCGAAACCAACGATCAGATAAGCCACCGCCATAATCGCAGCCTGAATGATCCGATTCCCCACCGGATGCCGCAGCAGATACAGACCCGTAATGAACAGAATTGCCTGCACACCCTGGATCACGACCATATTCATCGCTAAATAATGCGAGGCCGCCCCGGCCAGCGACACCACATAGCTCAAAGGCAGCAGCAGCACCGCGACCGCGAGCCAATCCCGCTGATCCTCCAAACGGACCTGTTTGAAATACGCTGCAAACCACAGCACACCTATCCCGCAGGCCAGAATCGCAGCCCAGAAGATTGGTCTCTCAAAATCTAGCATCTGACCATTAAACAGCCCCGTCTGAAACGGAGTCCATGCCAAGAAAATCACCATGCCAATAATTAACACCCACTGCAGCGCAGAGGGTTGTTCGACTTCTATCGACCTTTTGGTCGATTTACCGTATACTGGTTTAGACAAAGTTTCCATTCTCCTTTTTGTGAGATACGACAATATTTTACCATATGTCATCTAGTAACGAAATTATTTGATGAAAGCCTTGTTAATAAATAGTAAATAGTAGAGGTATGGTAACCATGAAAGACAACCTATGTGAAAAATTAGAGCTAATTATAAGTTTTACAATAAATGATTTTAAAAAAAGACATCTCGGTTCGTATTTGGGCATGGTTTGGGCTTTTATCCAGCCCTTAATTACCATTCTTTTATTCTGGTTTGTATTCCAAGTAGGTTTTCGTAGTACACCGATTCATGACGTCCCTTTTATACTGTGGCTCTCTTGCGCTATGGTACCTTGGAATTTCTTCTCAGATGCTTTTCAATCTTCAACAAGCTCCATCATTGATAATAATTATTTGGTGAAAAAAGTAGTTTTTAAATTGGATATTTTACCTGTTATTAAGATTTTATCTGCTCTATTCGTCCATTTGTTTTTTTTGGTGTTTTTAGTAACGATGTTTCTTATTTATGGTTATGGATTCTCGATTTATAACATTCAAGTTATCTACTACCTGTTAGCTTCTATATTGTTAGTTCTAGGAATTTCCTGGATAACGAGTTCTTTGGTTTTATTCCTTATGGATACTGCGCAAATCGTAGCTATGCTTATGCAATTTGGCTTTTGGCTGACACCGATCTTTTATCCACTAACTATGGTCCCGGAAAAACTGCACTTTTTCTTTAAATTAAATCCTATGTACTATATAACTAACGGATATAGAAATGCTTTTATATATAAAACATGGTTTTGGCAGGAACCACTGCTTACATTGTATTTTTGGACAATAACCGCAGTGCTACTAGTATTCGGATATAAGATTTTCAAAAAATTACAGCCACATTTTGCTGATGTGATATAAAAGGAGTCGTTATGGATCAAAAAAAATGGGCTGTACAAGTATCTGATGTAACCAAAGTGTATAAGCTTTACTCAAAACCTTCCGACAGACTAAAGGAAATCATATTAAGAAAATCGCGGCATCAGTCATTTAAGGCCCTAGATAATATAAGCTTCAATATCAAACAAAATGAGTGCCTCGGTATAATCGGTAAAAATGGCTCTGGAAAGTCAACTTTACTAAAGATAATAACAGGCGTTCTTACACCTACTAATGGATATATGGAAGTTAACGGAAGAATATCTGCTCTTCTTGAACTAGGGGCAGGCTTTAATCCTGAGCTCTCGGGTATGGAGAATATATTCATGAACGCCACAATAATGGGAATCTCTAAGCACGAGATTGAGTCGAAATTGGAAGAAATTCTGAGTTTTGCTGAGATTGGTGATTTTATTCATCAACCAGTAAAAACATATTCTAGTGGGATGTTTGTCAGATTAGCATTCGCAGTCGCAATAAATGTAGACCCGGAAATATTAATTGTTGACGAAGCTTTAAGCGTCGGCGACATCAGATTTCAACAGAAGTGTTTCAGGAAAATTGATGAACTGAAAAAAAACAAAACGGTTATTTTTGTATCGCATGATATGGCTGTAATCAATAAATACTGCGATCGCGTTATATGGATAAATGAAGGCAAAGTAGTTGATGAGGGAACACCAAAAGAAATCTCAAAAAAATATCAGGCATTTATGATTGGGGCATCTTATAGAGGGCACGATTTTTCTGTTCATTCAGTCAATAAGCAGGGGACGAACGCAAGTGATTTACTGGATGTAATAGCCCCATTCTCAAACCAGCTGGATATTATGGGTGACGAAACTGCAATTATCACTGGCATGGCAATTGTTGACCCTAAGACTAATGAAAGAACGATGGTCGTTGAATGTGGGGAGACGGTTTCAATTTTAATTAAACTTGATGTGTTATTGCGGATAGAGAACCCAATCATCGGAGTAACGATTAAAGATAGACTAGGGAATGTAATCACTCAGACCAACAGTTATATTTTAGGCGAGGAAATCGGCTGTCTTGAACCAAGTTCTGATTATGTTTTTGGATTCGAATTTGATTTTCCGTATATTAATCATGGGCAGTACACAGTTTCTCCTGCAATAGCGTCTGGAACACAGACGGATCATAAGCAGCATAGTTGGGTCCATGATGCTTCTATTATTGAAGTCCTTCCTCAGGGATATGAAGGTTTGAGTGGGATTGTATTATTGCAAGACGTGTCCTTTAAAGTGTTGACCGGGAGGTAAAATGTAATGGAGTTTACTGGTGAACGTTATATACCTGATCAAACAGATGAAGATGTAGAAATAGAACATATGCAGCGATACAACTCAATAAAAGAGCTAATTAAAGGCAAAGTGGTTTTAGATGCTGCTTGTGGAGAAGGATACGGAGCAAGGTTGCTCTCCACTTCTGCCCGAGAAGTTCATGGAGTTGATATTGATCAACAAACAATCGAGTTGGCCAAGCGAAATTACAGAGGAATCGAAAATCTTCACTTTCAAGCTTCTCAAGTTCAAAACATGCCATACAAAGAGTGTTACTTTGATGTTGTAGTCTCCTTTGAGACACTTGAGCATATGGATGAAGATTCACAAGAATCTTTCATTTTAGAAATTAAGAGAGTACTCAAACAGGACGGCATTTTTATTATTTCAACACCTAATAAAAAATACTATAGTGATATTCCTAATTATTTAAATCCCTTTCATGTAAAGGAATTATATAGAGAAGAATTCGACAGTTTGCTTAACAAGAGTTTTAACTACGTAATTCACTATTCTCAAAATTTCGAAGTCGTTGCAATGATTAACCATATGGACGATAACAGTGCTAGTTATATTAACTTAGATAATTCTAACAACGACTTTGAGAAATATATGATCGCAGTATGTTCAGATGTCAAAACAAACGCACCTAGTCTGAATTCTGTGAAGTTATACAAGGGGAAATATAATTTTATGACAGACAGGATTCTGCAGCTCCAAGATGAGGTAGATGAACGTAATAATCATATTGGTACTTTAGATAAGGAAATTGCTTTTTTGCGTAAAAAATTTGAGAATGCGCATCAACTAAAGACAGAAATAAATAATGTTGCTTCTGTTTTAGAACAGGCTAATCAATTATTGACGAGAGAAGTTAGCAAAAATAATGAACAAGAAAAAGAAAGAGTTAGGGTTGAGTTGCAAAATCAAGAGCTTATGGAGAAACTTGAAGAATTTGAGTCGCTAAATTATGAACTTCAAACAGAGCTGAGCCAATATAAAGAACAGTCCACGCTCACTATTAATCTAGAAAGGCACATAGAACAACTGTTGGAACAAGAACGTAAACTGCATAACATATACAATTCTGGAGGGTGGAAGCTCTTAGAAAATTACTATAAGATGAGAGACTGGGTATTCCCATTAAAAAGCAAGAGAAGGCTTATAGCAAAGTTAGCTTTTAAAGTCTTTAAAAATCCATCAAAATTTTTAAGTAAGATGAATAAAACAAATTTCAAAAAATTCAAATACTATTTAAAGGCTGAAGATGGCAGACAGCTTGAAAATAGAATCAACGATTTTTTCGAAAGGCACTCGGAGCATAAACCGAGTCGGCAAATAAAATTATTTAATGAATTAGACTTCAATAAAATAGATTTTGAACCATACAAAAACCCTAAAGTATCTATCATTATACCTGTATTTAACCAATGGGAATATACATATTCTTGTTTACTTTCAATCAAAGAGAACACTTCTGATGTGACCTATGAAGTTATCGTGGCCGATGACATGTCTACTGATGAAACCATCCGCATTGGTAATTTTATTTCCAATGTGACTGTTGTCCGAGATGGTGAAAACAGAGGGTTCCTGCTGAATTGTAACCATGCAGCTGAACAAGCAAGAGGAGAGTATATCTTCTTCTTAAATAATGATACTAATGTTCAACCAGGTTGGTTGAGCTCGTTGGTAGGTCTCGTTGAATCAGATACTTCTATAGGTATGGTTGGATCCAAACTGATTTACCCCGATGGGCGTCAGCAGGAAGCAGGCGGAATCATCTGGAATGATGCTAGCGGTTGGAACTACGGTAGATTGGATGACCCCGATAAAGCAGAATATAACTATATTAAAGAAGTGGATTATATTTCAGGCGCAGCCGTATTAATTCGTCATACACTTTGGAAAGAAATTGGCGGCTTTGACGAAAGGTATGTTCCGGCCTATTTCGAAGATACGGACTTAGCATTTGAAGTGAGAAACCTAGGCTATAAGGTAGTATTTCAGCCTCAATCCGTAATCGTCCATTTTGAAGGGGTTTCACATGGTACAGACACCAATAGCGGTGTGAAAAAGTACCAGATTGACAATAAAATGAAGTTTTTTGAAAAATGGAGCCAAGTGTTGAATTCTGAACATTTTCCGAATAGTGAGGATGTATTCTGGGCTAGGGACAGATCAAGAAATAAGCCGACCGTAGTAATTGTTGATCATTACGTGCCTCATTACGATAAAGATGCAGGTGGTCGTTGTACCTACTTCTACATTAAACTCATGGTGTCATTAGGGTTTCACGTTGTATTTATAGGAGACAACTTTTTTCGTCATGAACCATACACTAGTGAACTCCAACAGATGGGGGTTGAAGTGCTATATGGGAACGATTATGCGAAGAACATAAACAAGTGGATTAAAACGAACGGAAAGTACATTGACTACGTTTATTTGAATCGACCGCATATATCGATTAAGTATATAGATCTTTTCAAACAACACACAAATGCAAAAATTATTTACTTTGGTCATGATCTTCACTATATTCGTGAGTTGAGAAACTATGAACTGACTAAGAATCTAAGTCTTCTAAAATCCTCGGAAGAATGGAAGGAGATCGAATTCACACTGTTTGAGAAAGCGGATGTTATTCACGTTGTAGGCTCATACGAGCAGGAGGTTCTCAAGAGGGAATTTCCTGATAAACCTATCCGAAATATTCCTTTATTCCCGTATGAATCGCTATATAGCGAACATCATAATATTCCGCGATTTAACGAACGAAAAGACCTGTTGTTTGTCGGGGGATTTAACCACAAGCCTAATTATGACGGGATCATGTGGTTTTTGAATGATATTTTTCCGTCAATTACTCAGTCCATCCCGGATCTGAAGATATTTATTGTGGGATCTAATCCACCTGATGAATTAAAAGAGAAATCGAAAAAAAATATAATAGTTACTGGATTTGTAACCGATGAAGAGTTGGAAGGGTATTATAGAAGATCTAAAGTGGTTGTTGTTCCTTTGCGATTTGGCGCTGGAGTAAAAGGTAAAGTGGTAGAAAGCCTGTATTATCAAGTGCCTGTTGTAACGACTAGCATCGGAGCAGAAGGTTTGCTTGAGAATGATAATGTAATGTCCATATCTGACACTCCTATAGAATTGGCTGAAGCAGTTATTAATCTCTACACTTTTGAAAATCAGTGGGAGGAGTATTCTATCCGATCAAAATCATATGTAAAAGAACACTTCACACTGGAGTCAGCAAAAAACATCTTATCATTAGATATGATGGTTCAGGAGACGGCTAAATGATAAATGTAGTTTTATGTGGTGGGAATGGCACAAGGTTATGGCCGTTATCAAGATCACTATTTCCAAAGCAATTTAATAAAATGATCCAAAACCGTTCACTATTCCAATTGACTGTAGAAAGAAATCAATCGTTCTGCGATAAAACGATAGTAGTCTCCAACGAAGAACATTATTTTTTAGCTCTGGATCACCTGGATGAAATAAATGGTCATGCAGAGAAGTTTGTACTCGAACCTATAGGTAGAAACACAGCGCCTGCAATAGCTTTGGCTTGTTTGTCACTTGATGAGCAGGAGCTAGTACTTGTAACTCCGTCCGACCATATTGTTCGAAATGAAGAGGAGTACGCACGCTGCATTGAAGAGGCGGAGAAAATAGCTAGAACCGACCATCTAGTTACATTTGGCATTCATCCAACATACGCGGAGACCGGTTATGGATATATTGAAGCTGAGGGTGGATATGTAAAATCATTTAAAGAAAAGCCTGATGAGGACACAGCTAAACAATACATTCTCAAAGGCAATTATTATTGGAATAGTGGCATGTTTATGTTTAAGTCAGGGGTTTTCTTATCAGAGCTAAAAAGACACTCGCCAGAAATATACGAAGCTTCAGTAGCTGCTTTTCAGGGTGCACAAAATCATTATGACACGATACGAATATGTAAGGAGGATATGGATTCAATACCTTCGGATAGCATTGACTATGCAGTAATGGAGCGAAGTGAATTGGTGAGGATGGTTAGTGCTAATATTGGCTGGTCTGATATGGGGAGTTTTGAATCGTTTTATGATGAACTCCCGAAAGATGATCAAGGAAATACTGTATCGGATAATTATATGGGTCTCAATTCGTCCAATAATCTTATTTTAAGTGAGGATCGGCTCATTGCTGCAATTGATGTAAATGATCTTATTATTGTGGATACGGCTGATGCATTACTAGTATCTAGGAAAGGATCATCTCATAAAGTTAAAGAAATTGTACAAGATTTGAGAAAGCGAAATTCAGATCTTTGTGATTCTCATGTAACTGCTTACAGGCCTTGGGGTCATCATACTATTCTTGATGCCGAGCCTAGCTACAAAATAAAGAAAGTGGTCGTGAAACCAGGACATAAAACCAAACTTCAGAAACACTATCATAGAAACGAACACTGGATTGTTGTCAGTGGTACGGCGCTTATAACAGTTAATGGTGAACAAAGACTTTTAAGAACGAATGAATCAACATTCATACGTATGGGTGATGAGCACCGCCTTGAAAACCCTGGTAAAATCAACCTTCATCTGATTGAAGTACAGGTGGGTGAGTATGTGGGGGAAGATGACGTAGTGAGAAATTAAGTGATGAGGATAAGGGCTAATGAAAACTATAAACATTAAGAATGCGATATTTGCTGTATTAATTGTATTATTAAGTTTGATTTTTAATTTTTTTTCATTTAAAAATATACTGTTTGATGTCTATAAGTGGCATATTGTTCAACCTGAAACAGTACATGGGGCTATAGAAATTGCATTATTCGGGATTTCAATGTTTTTATGTTTACTTAACTTCTCTAAAAGTATACTGGTAAGAATGTTATTTATTTGTTTGATTATGGTGTATCTTCAGTTACATCAAGTATTGTTGCCAGCGGCATTATCTGTTATCTACTTTGAAATGATCATATCTATAGGTTTTAGTGTTTTGTTTATTCAGACAAAAGCAAAAAGCAAAAGATCGCTTTTGAATTATTTGAAAGCATTTTTGATAGGTTTTATGACTTGGTGTATCATAGCGTTAATTTGTTCATTAGTAGGGTATGGTAGCTTCGATGATTTAAGAGTTATGACAACTTTACTAGGTTTATTAAGTATTATAAAACCTAACTTGCCTTTGACTGTTCATGTGTTTAAACGAGCAGGGACATTATCCCCTAAAGACAAATTTAGTTTTGTTGCTATATGTTCTTTGGTGATGATTCAGTTTGCTAAAAGTAACAGAGCCCTAGATTATGATTCGTTATGGTATGGATTAAGGCCAGAACAAGTATTGGTTGGTGGGGGCTCCTTTTTTGATAATTTAGGAATGATTATGTCTATACACTTTTATCCTAAATTGATGGAACTGTTCTATCTTCCTGTATCTAATTTAGGTGATTACAGCTTTATTTTATCCGCTAATATAGTGCTGTATAGTCTTCTCATGATAGTTATTTATTTGTTCATGATGAATATTACAAACAATCAGCAAACAAGTTTATTCGTAGGTTTCTTGTTAGGATGTATACCGGCAATTTCAAATATGGCTTCAACAGCAAAAACCGATATTTTTTCTTCCTTTTTTTTAATAGTAGCAGCCTTTTTTCTTTGGGAAGGATTAAACAATCGTAGCTGGACATCAATTTGTTATGGTTTATCAAGTGGTATTTTGTCCCTAGGAGGGAAAATTACAAGTTTAATGTATGTTCCCTTATTATTTACAGGGTTTTCTATACTGCTCATATTCAATGTTATGAGAAAAAAGGGTAGGGTAATTGAAGTAGAGAAACCTGACCGCATATTATGGAAATACATAATATTAAGTTCAATAGGTATTGTAACATTAATTTGTTTTAGAACTTATAAATTGACAGGATACCCCTTTTATCCGATTTTATCAGATGTATGGAAGTTATTGGGATTTAACTCCGAGAGCTTTTTTTTTGAAAGACCTGACAACTTTGTGCTAAGTGAAGATAAGGAATTTTTGTCTCATTGGTTGAAAATTATTTTCAATCCTGAAGGTTACACACACTATATCATGGTGTGGCCAAGTAACTTATATATTTATATATGGATCCTTGTATTAATAGTTTTAATTATATTCCATCGGAAAATAAATTATCGTTCAATTAAATTGTTTTTAATTTTTATACCTGTATTTATCTCAGGGATATACAGTATCAATAGCTTGCCTCAGGGAGGAGACGGAAATTACTACATTCCTGTTATAATTCTGGCTACTGTAGCGCTTGTTTCAATAATTGAGTGCTTACCGAAAATAAACAAAAAAATAATTATGATTTCATTATCGTTCTTTATCCCTATCCAATTGTCGCTCATGTTTGTATCACACTTTTCTTGGAGTTGGGGTACATCAAAGTTCACTGGCGAGTTAACAAGTAGCAATTTTGAGTCTTATGATAAGAAGTTAGAATTATTTGAGCAAAACGGTTTATTAGAAATTGAACAATATTTGAAAGATCAATCTAAGACATCAAACTGCATAGGTTTTTTACGACAAGATGGTGATGAACAAATAATGAATCAATTATCTTGTAGATTTGAAGATGTTCCTCACATGAGCTCTAGGTATGGGAATTTTGAGATATTTAATTCAATTGAAAACTTTAAACAATATCTGCTGTGGGCTAATGTTAAATACATTATCCTCCCAAAACGCGGAATTGAAGGCTTTCCTGAAGTGAGAAGTATCATTAATGAACTGAAGAAATCATCGGATACAACATTAGTGGATGCACGTGAGTTTTATCTGCTGGAAGTAACACAGGAAGCTATTACTAAAGCAGAAGGGAGCACAACAATTTTTGATGACGGCATACTGAGTGAGGGTTGGTACGATTGGGAAAATACTGCTAGGTGGGTATCCGATTCTGCGGTTGGAACATTCATATCTGATAGCGGAGGCACATTAGTCATTGAGGGGACCGTTCCAGATGTGCTTAATGAAGTAATTCTAAAAATACAAATTGATAATAGGCCATCTAAGGAATGGAGACTCCAAAAGGGTGATTTTAGAATCAATTATGAAAATCTCCCAGTTGGGAGTTTCCAACTCGAAATCAGTACAAATAAACATTTTATCCCAAAAAAAGCTGGGATTAATGAGGATGCCAGAAAGTTGAGTGTTTTGATAAGGAATATGGAAATTAAATAATTAGTTCGTCTCGTCTTAATTAATTGCAAAATTATTAATTCATTAAGGAATGATTTGCTGCTATGAGTGAGGTGCTTCTTTGAAAAGAATCAAAATATTATTCCATAAACGTTCAATAGCCATTAGTTATATTTTCATGGTGTTTGCTCTACTTATAATATACTCACCAGTCCTAGTAGGGGAATTGTGGTTAAAATGGGATGTCTATGATGCTGCTTTTCCGTTATCTGTTTCAATATCTGATTCATTGAAGCATGGTGAGTTACCCTTATGGGAGCCGTTTTCATTGAGAGGTGTACCACTTTCACATTTAATTGGAGTATCGGTATGGTCTCCAATAACTATAATACTAGGGGCGCTTGGATTTACACAGTATATGATGCAGATCCAGTACATAATACTAATATTACTTGCAGCTTCATTTATGTATCTATCAATTAAAAGTATGATTAATAATCCATGGTTGGCAATGACGGGTGGTTTAGCATATGCTACCTGTGGTCAGTTTGTCAGTAATGCACAGCATCTAACCTTCCTATTACCTATGGTTGTCTTCCCACTACTGCATTTCTCATATAGGAAGTGGGTTGAAGTGCAGAACTTTAAATGGAGTATCCTAATAGGAATATCGTTCGGATTACTTATATTAAATAATTATCCACCTTTCCTTTTTGTTAGCGCACTGTTTATCCTAATTGAATATATTTTCGATATGAAGAGATTATATAGTGTTAAAGGCACAGTTTTGAAAACGTTAAGCGTACACACTATACATGTTTTCTTAGCTTTTGTGATATGTTCTTTAGTAGGATTAGTAGGGATTTATACTACTTTAGAAGTTGTAAATTATATTACTAGAGGATCGTTATCGTGGGATTTGGCTACTGGATCTTCCCTGAGTTACTGGTATTGGTTCGGAGCTGTAACCCCTTCTTTAACTCAAATAATCCATGCTTCTAGGTTTGATATCAATCTATCAATGACGAATGTATATATCGCTTTTCCCGTACTCTTACTTTCGCTTTCAAGAATACCAAAGAAAAAAGATGAGTGGAAAATTGTAGTCTTGATTATTGTAGCAGTATTACTTGTTATGGGGAAATATACTCCATTTTACAGATTATTATATGAACTAATACCGAGCCTCAGTTCTTTTAGATTCCCAGCCGGTTTTCGGTACCTTTACTTCTATTACATTACTATTTTTGCAATGTATAATTTTTATAAGTTGAATAAAGAGTATAATCATCTGTTAAAGAAATTGGCGAACGTTTCTTGCTATTTATTTATATTCATCTTCGGCTTTTTATGTCTAGTTAATATATTAAAAATTCAGACTGTTATGATTCCTAGATATACCGTTTTAGAGTTAGCTTTATCAATCATCGCTTTACTTATTGTTGTTTATGTTATCAATTTCAAAAGAACTAGCCTATTGATAGTTTGTTTAGCTACAATTTTCTTTAGTTACTTAGGGATTGTTAGAAATCAATCCTTTACTATTGGAACTTATGATCGGCCTGTTTCTTACAACAATGAAATTCAAACGCTTTACACAGGTGAGAAAGAAGTGGAAATTGATAATCGTTATATAGAGCCTAGTCCTGTGACGATGAGTCATACCATCTTCACAAGAGAGTTTCAAACTGGCGGTTATGTTGGAAGTTTTGAATTACAGAATTTTAGTAAGAGTGCAATTAATAATGGCTTGCCAGGTCCAGGAGATCCTGTGATTTTTTTCGTTGATAATGATTCTTTTAAGATGAATTCAAGTGAGAGTAAACCTGAAATTATACCTGAGTCAATAGTTTATAGTCCGAACAAGTTTCAAGTTGAACTGAATTCCGAACAATCAGGTTTTGTAATACTGCAACAGTCATACTTCAAGGGCTGGCAAGTGTCTGTAAACGGCAAAAAGGACAATATTATGGTGCTAGACGACGGTACAATGGGAGTCAAAGTAGATAGGGGTATTAATGATATATCTTTTGCATTTAAACCGAAAGGAACAATTCTTACAGCTTGGATCTCAATTATAACTTGGATATTATTGATTCTATACGGTGTCATAAATGTTTCCTCTAAGTTTATAAAACCAAGATTAGCAAGGAGATAAGCCAATGGATTTTTCAAGAATGATTGATATTCGAGAATTAGGTGACGATCGGGGTCTTCTCACAGTTATCGAAGAATTTAAGACGATTCCTTTTGAGATTAAGCGTGTTTTTTATATTTATGGTACCTCACCTGGTGTGCGAAGAGGATTTCATGCACATTATAAAACCAGGCAAGCACTGATTTCTGTCTCTGGGAGTTGTAAGGTACATTTGAATAATACAGTAAGAACTGCCGAAGTTGAGCTGGATTCCCCTACTAAAGTATTGATTTTAGAGCCGAATGACTGGCATGAAATGTATGATTTTTCGCCTGACTGTGTACTTTTGGTTTTATCCTCACATTTGTATGATGCTGAAGACTATATTCGAGATTACAATCAATTTTTGGAGGTGTATGGTACTTGACCAAAGATTATTTTGCACATACTCATTCAATTGTTGAATCGGAACAAGTGGGAGCTGGAACTAGAGTGTGGGCTTTCGCTCATGTATTGCGAGGCGCTGTGATTGGATCCAATTGCAATATAAATGACCATACCTTCATTGAAAATGATGTTATCATGGGAGACAATGTTACTGTGAAATCAGGTGTCTACATATGGGATGGTGCGAGAATAAGTGATAACGTATTTATAGGACCTAATGTGACATTTACTAACGATTTAAGACCAAGATCTAAACAATACCCATTAGAGTTTGCCAAAACAATAATAGAAGAGTGGGCCTCAATTGGAGCAAACTCAACCATTATTGCAGGAGTTAAAATCGGTAAGTATGCTATGATTGGCGCCGGTTCACTTGTTAGTAAAAGTGTGCCCAACAATACATTATGGTATGGCAATCCCGCTCGATTCAAAGCTTATATCTGTAACTGCGGCGAAAAGTTAACTAAGGATAATAGCTGTGTTGCATGTGGTAAAAAATACGTAATAACTAATGGTAATGTCGAGGAAATACAATAGGCTACTTATAAACTCAGAAATTAGGTGAACTACTATGATTCCCTTTCTTGATCTAAAAAAGATAAATTTAAGACATGAAGATGAGATTATAAACAGTGTGAAGAGGGTCTTGCAATCAGGCTGGTTCATTCTGGGACAAGAGGTTACTCAGTTTGAAGAAGAGTTTGCAGCATACTGTGGGACAAAGTATGCTGTGGGGGTTGCCAATGGATTAGATGCGCTTGAATTAATAATCAGAGGTTATGACATAGGTCCAGGCGATGAAGTAATAGTTCCTTCAAACACATATATTGCTTCCATACTATCTGTTTCTGCCAACGGAGCTACCCCTGTTCTAGTTGAACCGGATTTGTTAACTTACAACATTGACCCGGCAAAGATAGAGGCTAGTATCACGCCTAAGACAAAGGCGATATTAGTTGTACACTTATACGGTCAAGTATGTAATATGGAAAAAATACATTCTATTTCAAGAAAACACAATTTAAAAATTATTGAAGACTGCGCTCAATCTCATGGGGCAATGTATAAGAATGCAAGATCCGGTAACTTGGGAGATGCGGCAGCCTTCAGTTTTTATCCCGGCAAAAACTTAGGAGCTTTAGGAGATGCAGGTGCTGTTACTACCAATGACCCTATACTATATGAAACTATAAGGGCACTTAGAAACTATGGTTCGCATAAAAAATATGAAAATCTCTACAAAGGTTATAACAGTCGGCTAGACGAAATCCAAGCACCAATATTAAGAAATAAATTAAAATATCTTGATGCAGACAATCAAAAGAGACGGGATATCGCTGGATATTACTTGAAAAAGATAACGAATCCTCATGTCATGCTGCCTCATGTAGAAGCTGAAGCAAGTTCTCATGTATGGCATGTATTTGTCATTCGTACAGCGCATCGCGAAGCTTTTATTGATTATATGACCCAACAGGGTGTTCAGACGATGATTCATTATCCTATTCCACCTCACAAGCAAGAGGCCTACAAGGAATGGGAAAGTCGCCAATATCCAATTTCAGAGAAAATTCATTCTGAAGTTGTAAGCCTTCCTATTAGTCCAGTTATGGAACAAGTTCATGTTATGCGTGTTGTGGAGGTAGTCAATGAATTTAGACCGCTTTAAATTTTCAATTGTGGTTCCTATTTATTATAATGAGTTAAACATTCCGCATACTGTTCCTAGACTGCAAAGGCTGCAGGATCTAATACCCGACTGTGAATTTGAGTTTGTATTCGTCGATGATGGATCAAAGGATAGATCCTTTGAATTACTCCTAAAGGAACGAGAAAGCGACCCAAGAATTAAAGTGGTCAAGCTGAGTAAAAATTTTGGATCTATGTCGGCTATACAGGCTGGTCTAAGATACACCACAGGAGACTGTGTTGGAATTATAGCTGCTGATTTACAGGATCCTCCTGAACTATTCAAGGACATGATTGATCGTTGGAAGAATGATAAAAAAGTTGTTCTAGGGACAAGATCAGATCGTGAAGAGTCTTTCTCGCAAAAGTTATTCTCAAATACGTATTATTCTTTACTCAGGAAGTTCGCTCTGAAGGATTATCCTGAGGGAGGCTTTGACTTTTTGCTTGTAGATCGGCAAGTTGTCAATGAGGTCGTTGAAATACGGGAAAAAAATACGAATATAATGAGTTTGATTTATTGGCTAGGTCATGATAGAGATTGTATACCTTACGTCAGACAAGAACGGAAGTTAGGGAAGTCAAGATGGACGCTCTCAAAAAAGATTAAACTTTTTGTAGATTCCTTTGTTAGTTTTTCATACACACCCATTAGATTTATGTCAACAATCGGTGTAATAACGGCGGTTATTAGTTTCTTGTATGGGATTTTTGTTGTAGTAAGTACTATTTTTGGGCTTATTGAGCTTCAAGGCTGGACTACAATTATTTCTTTAATCACATTCTTGTTAGGAATTATTATGATCATGCTTGGTATTATTGGTGAATACCTCTGGAGGATTCTAGATGAAAGTCGAGCAAGACCGCCCTATGTTGTTGATGAGATATATGAATAAAGAATTTATTAAATTTCTAATCAGCGGTGGAATTAATACGGCAGCGACATATGGATTGTATTTATTGTTCTATATGTTATTCGAGATAAATTATTCTTTATCGTACACCATATCTTATATTGCAGGGATTGTACTGTCTTTTTTCTTGAATTCGATCTTCGTATTTAAAGAAAAGGTAAAAATCAAAAAATTCATTCAATTTCCGGTCATATATCTAGTGCAATATTTGATCAGTATGCTGCTGGTGTTCCTATTTGTTGAACAGTTGGGTTTTTTACCAACTATAGTACCTATTGCAGTCATATTAGTTACTATCCCTATTACGTTTACTATTTCAAAGTTTATTATCAAAGGTAAATAATGAGAGGAAGGTCTTCATGAAAGGAATTATTCTAGCAGGAGGTACTGGCTCGCGTCTGTATCCTCTGACCAAAGTAACTAACAAACACCTGCTTCCTGTAGGGAAGTACCCGATGATATTTCATGGAATCCAGAAATTGAAAAAAGCCGAAGTAAAAGATATTCTAATTGTCACAGGCAAAGATCATATGGGAGATGTGGTGAATCTTTTAGGCAGTGGTCGTGAGATGGGGGTCAACTTTACATATAAAGTTCAGGATGAAGCAGGTGGCATTGCTCAGGCATTAGATTTGGCGGAGCAATTTGTGGCCCAAGAAAAAATGGTGGTTATTCTCGGAGATAATGTATTCCAAGATAACATAGCACCATTTGTAAATAATTTCAGAAAACAAGACAAAGGGGCGAAAATACTGCTTCAAAAAGTAGAAGATCCTCACCGTTTTGGAGTTGCAGAGCTTAATGATGGTAAGATTGTTTCTATCGAAGAAAAACCTAAGAATCCTAAAAGTGATTATGCTGTTACTGGTATTTACATGTTTGACCATCAGGTTTTTGATATCGTTAAGACGTTAAAACCGTCAAATCGTGGGGAATTAGAAATCACCGATGTGAACAATGCATATATTAGTAAAGGCGAGCTCACTTTTGATGTTCTAAAGGGTTGGTGGACAGACGCCGGAACCCACAATTCCTTAGCACGAGCAAACGAACTGGCAAAAGACTTGACGTTTGGAGAAGAAATGGGCAAATTGAAACTTTAAGGAGAACGATGAACTATGAAGGTTACTCCATTAAAATTGAAAGATGCAGTCATATTAGAACCTGAGTTGTATACCGATAAGCGTGGATTTTTCATGGAAAGCTATAACTTTAATGACCTGTTTACATCTAATATCAAATTTAATTTCATACAAGATAACCAATCATTATCAAGGGATGTCGGTGTCATTAGAGGCTTGCACTACCAGCTAAACCCTAAGGCTCAAACCAAACTGATTCAAGTGGTGTCCGGAGCTATATATGATGTGATAGTGGATATTAGAAAAGAATCAGCGACTTTTGGACAGTGGGTTGGTGTAATTTTAAGTGAGTATAACCATAAACAGCTTCTGGTGCCCAAGGGCTTTGCTCACGGCTTTTGTACAATCGTGCCGAATACGCAGGTGCTCTATAAGGTAGATCAATATTATTCTCCCGAGCATGACCGCGGCATAGTATGGAATGATCCGGCTTTAGGCATTGACTGGCCTACTTCGCAGCCCATTCTTTCGGAGAAGGATCAGAAGCACCCGCTGCTGAAGGATGCGGAAATGAATTTTGAGTAGGAGGCCAACAGGCACATGAAACTTATGGTTACCGGCGGGGCCGGGTTTATTGGCAGTAACTTTGTGATGTATATGCTGAAACAGCATCCGGGCTATGAGATCGTCAACATGGATGCTTTAACGTATGCCGGAAATCTAGAGAACCTGAAGTCTATTGAAAATAACCCGAACTATACCTTCGTCCAGGGAGATATTGCAGACAAGGAAGCGGTAGACCGCGTCTTCCAGCAAGGCATTGATGTGGTCGTCAATTTTGCAGCAGAATCTCACGTAGACCGGAGTATTCTGGAGCCGGAGATTTTTGTGAATACCAACGTTCTGGGTACTCAGGTGCTGCTAGATGCAGCGAAGCAGTATGGAGTGACGAAGTTCGTCCAGGTTTCCACGGATGAGGTGTACGGCTCCTTAGGCGAAACAGGCTTGTTCACGGAGACCACCCCCCTTGCTCCCAACAGCCCGTATTCCGCAAGCAAGGCGGGCGGCGACCTGCTGGTTCGTGCATATCACGAAACGTTCGGCTTACCTGTAAATATTACCCGCTGCTCCAATAACTACGGACCGTTTCAATTCCCGGAGAAGCTGATTCCGTTAATCATCTCCCGGGCGTTAAAGGATGAAGCTCTTCCGATCTACGGTGATGGCCTGAATATTCGGGACTGGCTGTATGTGGAAGACCACTGTAGTGCGATTGACCTCGTTATCCATGATGGCGTGAACGGTGAAGTATATAACATCGGCGGCAATAATGAGCGGACCAATCTGCATATTGTAAAAACCATTTTGCAGGAGCTGGGTAAGCCTGAGTCTCTCATTACGTACGTTACAGATCGTCCGGGTCATGACCGCCGCTATGGCATCGATCCGGCCAAAATCACCCGGGAGCTGGGCTGGAAGCCCAAGCACCATTTCGAGACAGGCATTCAGGAAACCATTCAATGGTATCTGAATCACCAGGAATGGTGGACCCGCATCCAGTCGGGTGCTTATCGGGAATATGTTAACAAGCAATACGGCGATCGTCTCGGAGACGCTCCATGAGGGTGCTGGTCACCGGCGCCGGGGGACAGCTGGGCCGAGATGTGGTAGCCGCTTATGAAGAAGCAGGCCATGACGTGTTGGCATGTGGACGCAAGGAGCTGGATATTACCAATCTGGATCAGTGCCAGCGGGTCATGACTGCGTTTCAGCCGGATTGCGTAGTTCATTGCGCGGCATATACCGCAGTCGATGCTGCGGAGAGTGATATCGACGGGGCTTATCTTGTGAATGCGGTTGGAACCCGGAATCTGGCGGTGTCATCAGAGCAGGCGGGAGCGAAGCTGATATACATTAGTACGGATTATGTGTTTGATGGCAAAGGTAACGTTCCCTATTATGAATATGATGCGGTAAGCCCGGAAAGTGTGTACGGCCAAACCAAACACGCCGGAGAACGGCTTACCCAGTCGCTATGCTCCAGATGGTTTATTGTGCGAACATCCTGGGTGTTCGGCCTTCACGGGGCGAACTTTGTCAAAACGATGCTGAAGCTTTCCCGTGACAAGCCGGTACTGCAAGTCGTGGACGACCAGAAGGGCTCTCCTACGTATACGGTAGATCTGGCCGTCTTTCTGTTGGAGCTGTCTCAGACAGAGAAATACGGAATCTATCATGCTACGAACAGCGGGGCCTGCACGTGGTATGAGTTTACGCAGGCGATTCTGGAAGATGCGGCGGAGCAGCTTCACTGGCCTGTGACAGCCCGCCTTGAGCCGTGCACCACGGCTCAATTTCCCAGACCCGCTCCGCGTCCGGCTCATTCAGTGCTGGAGCATATGTCGATAAGGACCAACGGCTTTAAGGACCTGCCCCCTTGGCGGGAGGGACTCAGACGGTTCCTGCTAGCCATGCAGCATGACCCTGAACTATACTTGAATTAAATACAGCATTATGGAGCCTGGTCTGTATGACCGGGCTTTTTAAATTGAGACAATCCTACCACCCCCTTCCAGCTTTACCTGTGCTATAATGTCGATAGATTGATAAACTTGTCAGGAGTTTTAACATGATCGATTTAAGTATTCTTATTGTAAATTACAATACCCGGCAGCTGACCGTGGACTGTCTGCAGTCTGTTTATGCTTCGCGCACCGCGTACACCTATGAGGTCATTGTGATCGACAACGACTCGCAGGATGATTCCGTAGCGGTGATCCGGAAGCAGTTCCCGCAGGTCACGCTGATTCAGAACCGGGAGAACACCGGCTTTGCGAAGGCCAATAATCAGGGGATGGAGATCAGCGAGGGGCGGTATCTATTGCTGCTGAATTCCGATACGCTGGTGCAGGACGATACGCTGCAGGTCATGCTGGACTTTATGGAAGAGCGCACAGACCTTGGGGCATCGGGCTGCAAGGTGGTGCTGCCGGATGGCGGGCTGGACAAAGCGTGCAAGCGCGGGTTTCCCACGCCATCGGCTTCCTTCTATTATGTGTCGGGTCTGGGCAGACTGTTTCCGCAAAAGCGGGAGTTTAACCAATACCAGCTGGGCTATCTCGACCCGGATCAGGAATATCCGGTGGATTGCCTGGTCGGGGCGTTTATGCTCGTGCGGCGGGAGACGGTTCAGCAGGTGGGCGGCCTGGATGAGACCTTTTTTATGTACGGGGAAGATATTGACTGGTGCTACCGAATCAAGGCGGCGGGCTGGGGAATCCATTACACACCGCGTACCCAGATTGTGCATTACAAGGGCGGCAGTGCACGCCGGCGGTCGTTCAAGATTATTTACGAGTTTCATCGGGCGATGCTGCTGTTTCACCGCAAGCACTATCACAAGCGCTATAATCTATGGATTAACGGAGCGGTCTATCTCGGCATCGGCTTTAAAATGACGCTCTCCCTGCTTCTCAACCGCTTGAAGCCCTCCCGGCCGGCCTTGCGCCCGGTGACGACTGCTGCGCCGGCTCCTGCAGCCGTGGAGGTGGAATCGTGATTCGCCGGAATCAAGGATTTCTGACCAAATTATATATGCTGATGGATTTCGCCGTCGTACAGCTGGCGTTTCTGCTGGCCTGGTGGATCAAGTTCGAGAGCGGCTGGCTGCCGTATGAGCACCCTTTGCCGGTCGAGACTTACGGCGGGTGGAGCGTCGTGTTTGGGGCGGTGGCGGTCATCGTGGGCTCCATGGTGTCCTTTTATTCTCCGAAGCGGAAGCAGCGCTTTGCCGACGAATTCATTAAGATTATAAAAACCCATTTCATCAGCATGTTTGTTCTGCTCAGCCTGATGTTCTTCTTCAAGGAGGTCGATATCTCCCGGATGTATCTGGCGCTGTATATGGTGCTGAACGTAGTGTTCATCTCGCTGTACCGGTACATTCTGAAGAGGACACTTCAATATTTCCGCGAAAAAGGCTATAACCGCCAGTTTGTGCTCATCATCGGGGCAGGCTCGCTGGGCCGGCGGTTCTACAAAAACCTGAACCAGCATCCCGCACTCGGCTACGAGGTGGTTGGCTTTCTGGACGATTACCAGCAGTGGAGCGAGCTGGATGCGCGCAGGTATAGTCCGATTCTCGGCACGGTGGAGGAGCTGGAGCATGTACTGGCTGCGAAGCTCGTGGATGAAGTGGTACTCGCGCTTCCGCTGCTTGCGCATGACAAATATCCCGGCATTATCGAGGTCTGTGAAAAAGCAGGCGTGCGCACGCTCATCATCCCGGATTTCTTCGACTTTTTGCCGGCGCGTCCGGTGTTCGATAACTTCGCTGGGATGCCGCTCATTAACGTGCGGGACATTCCGCTCGACCTGGCGGTCAACCGCTTGTTCAAGCGTGTCTTTGATATCGCCTTCTCGCTGGCGGCCATATTGCTGACACTGCCGGTAATGGTGCTCATTTATGCCGGCATCAAGCTGACGTCCCCGGGACCCGCGATCTTCAAGCAGGAGCGGATGGGGCTGAACCGGCGTACATTCCATATGTACAAATTCCGCTCTATGAAGCTGCTGCCGGAAGGTGCGGAGGATACCGGGTGGACGGTGGAGAATGACCCGCGGCGCACGAAGCTGGGCTCTTTCCTGCGCCGGACGAGCCTGGATGAGCTGCCGCAGTTCTTCAATGTGCTGATGGGTCATATGAGCGTGGTGGGGCCAAGGCCCGAGCGGCCGTATTTTGTTGAGCAGTTTAAGGAGGCCGTGCCGAAGTACATGGTGAAGCATCATGTGCGGCCCGGCATTACCGGCTGGGCACAGAGCAACGGACTGCGGGGCGATACCTCGATCGAGGAGCGGATCAAGCACGATATCTTTTACATCGAGAACTGGTCTCTTCTCTTTGACGTCAAAATCATTCTGCGCACGATCCGCAACGGCTTCAAGAATGCCTACTAGCGCTTCAGTGCGTCCGGCAGCCGGCTGTCCGGCGGCGGCTCTTGAAATGCCAGTCATCCACATTTTCGCTTACTTGATAAACCAGGCCTGACGCCTCCTGAAAGGGAGCAGCGTCAGGTCTTTCCTTGTTAATCCCAATTTTCAAAAAATGTTCGCATGATATACGAACATCAAATTGACTTGCAACTCATGCTGTCATAGACTTATTCTAGCAGGTTAACCGTTAACGTGGAGGAATGACGCTTGAAAGACATAATCAAGTCGTGGAGGCATGTGTTTAAGCTGGATCCGGAGAAAGAGCTCTCGGAGGAGGCGCTGGAGGCCCTATGCATGTCAGGCAGTGATGCCATCATGGTGGGCGGCTCGACCGGCATAACCTACGAGAACACGGTCGATTTGATGTCCCGGGTCCGCCGGTTTGAGCTGCCTTGTGTGCAGGAGGTCTCGGATCTGGAGGCTGTAGTGCCTGGCTTCGATCTGTACCTGACACCGATGGTGCTGAACACCGAGGATGTCACCTGGATTCTGGAGCGCCACCGCCAGGGCATTGAGCGTTACGGCTATATGATTCCGTGGGAGCTTGTGGTGCCGGAAGGGTATATTGTGCTGAATCCGGAGGCTGCTGTAGCGAAGCTGACGGGAGCGAAGGCAAGCCTTACGGAAGATGCAATAGCCGCTTATGCCCAGATTGCGGACAAGCTCATGTCGCTGCCGATCGTGTATCTGGAGTACAGCGGCATTTTTGGAGAGATGGATACCGTTCGCCGGGTACGCCGGGGACTGGAGCAGGCGCGGCTTTTTTACGGGGGCGGCATTACAGGCCCGTCACAGGCTATAGAGGCTGCAAGCGCAGCCGATACGGTCATTGTAGGCAATATTATATATGATGATTTGGAGCAGGCCCTGTCCACGGTGGCAGCGGTAAAAGGTACTGCCGAATAGAGGAGTCCGGAGCGGCCCTGATGCTGCTGCGCCGTGCGCAGCTGGAGACAACGATGAATAGGAGGCTTTTGTATCATGCAGCCGATTGACATACACGAGGCCATTAGCCGCCTCAATCCCCCGCAGCGCCAGGCGGTTGAATCTACCGATGGACCGCTGCTGATTATGGCGGGTGCAGGCTCGGGCAAGACGCGAGTTCTGACGCACCGTATTGCGTATCTGATTGCTACGCGCAAGGCACCGCCATGGAGTATTTTGGCGATCACGTTTACGAACAAAGCAGCTCGGGAAATGCAGGAGCGGGTATCCCGATTGGTCGGGAATGAAGGAAGAGATATTTGGGTATCCACTTTCCACTCCATGTGCGTGCGCATTCTGCGCAAGGACATTGAGCGGATCGGCTATACGTCCAACTTCAGCATTCTGGACTCTACAGACCAGCTTTCGGTCATCCGCAGCTGTATGAAGCAGCTGAATATCGATCCCAAGAAGTTTGAGCCGAAGGCCATTCAGGCCATGATGAGCACCGCCAAGAATGAGCTGATCACGCCGCAGCAGTACGAGCAGAAGGCCGCGGATTATCTGGAGAGCATGACCGCCAAGGTGTATAAAGAATACCAGAAGCGCCTCAAGAGCAATAACTCGCTCGATTTTGATGACCTGATCATGTCTACCATTCAGCTGTTTAAGGAAGTGCCGGAGGTGCTGGATTTCTACCAGCGTAAATTCAAATATATTCATGTGGACGAATACCAGGATACGAACCGAGCGCAGTACATGCTGTGCCGGATGCTGGCTGACAGCCATCACCGGATCTGCGTGGTGGGGGACAGTGACCAGTCGATTTACCGGTGGCGCGGCGCGGATATCAGCAACATTCTGAATTTTGAAGAGGACTATCCGGAGGCCCGCACCATTATGCTGGAGCAGAACTACCGGTCTACGTCGAACATCCTGAGCGCGGCGAACAGCGTCATCGGGCTTAACTCCGGGCGCAAGCCGAAGAATCTGTGGACGGATCAGGGCGAGGGCTCAAAGATCAAGGTGTTCCGCGGGGATACAGAGCATGATGAGGGCTATTTTGTCACGTCAGAAATCAATAAAAATGTGAAAAACGGCCAAAACTATCAGGATCACGCCATCTTGTACCGTACTAACGCCCAGTCCCGGGTGATCGAGGAAATTCTGATTAAATCGGACATTCCGTATCAGATTGTCGGCGGCATCAAGTTCTACGATCGAAAAGAGATCAAGGACATGCTTGCCTACCTGCGGCTCATCTCGAACCCGGACGATGACGTCAGCCTGACGCGGATTATTAACGTGCCGAAGCGAAGCATCGGGGATACGACGGTAGGCAAGCTGGCGGCAGCAGCGACGGAGCGGGGCGTCTCCATGTATCGGGCACTGGAGGTTGTGGATGATCTCGGCTTTGCGGGGCGTACCCGGAACGCGCTGGTGGAATTCTACGATATGATTGCTTCTCTGCACCGGATGGTGGAGTTTCTGTCGGTGACCGAGCTGAGTGAGAAAATGCTGGAGCTGTCCGGCTACCGCAGCGAGCTGAAGAATGAGAACACGATTGAATCCCGCTCACGCCTGGAGAACATCGACGAGTTTCTGTCGGTAACCCAGGAGTTTGAGAAGAACAATGAGGACAAGTCGCTCGTCTCCTTCCTCACCGATCTTGCACTCATTGCAGATATTGACTCCATGAACAATGATGGCGAGGAGGACCGCAGTGATGCTGTTGTCCTGATGACGATGCACAGTGCAAAGGGACTGGAGTTCCCGGTGGTATTTATCATTGGCATGGAGGAGGGAGTATTCCCGCATAGCCGCGCCCTGATGGATAATGAGGAGCTGGAGGAAGAGCGCCGGCTGGCTTATGTCGGAATTACCCGGGCGGAGCAGCAGCTATTCCTGTCCTGTGCGCGGATGCGCACTCTGTTCGGGCGGACGACAGCGAACCCGGCTTCCCGCTTTCTGGACGAGATTCCGGACGAGCTGAAGGAGGATACCCACATCGCCCGTGACCGTTACCGCCGGGGTGCTGGGGCTGGCGGCTCTTATGCGGGCCGCGGCTTTGGCGGCAGCGGGGGCGGCAACTTCGGGGCAGACCGCACAAGAGATCTGTCTCTTGGCGGCTCGACCGCCTCCGCCGTACCTTCTGCCAGCAGCCGCGTTACCGTAACGAACGGACCGGTATCCCGCACGGCAGCCGGCGCCAGCAGCGCCGGGGCCTTCCAGGCCGGTGACAAGGTGGCCCATGGCAAGTGGGGCACCGGCACCATTGTGTCCGTGAAGGGCAGCGGCAATGATACGGAGCTTCAGATTGCGTTTCCAGCGCCGGTTGGCGTCAAGCGCCTGCTCGCCGGCTTTGCGCCCATCACCAAGGTGGAGTAGCGCTTAGCTGCATGAGCAGGGCTTTCCCCGCCATGCGCCATTTTTTATCAAGGAGGATGTCCCCGTTCATGAATGCCAAGGACCAGATGGAGAAGCTGATCGCGGAGCTGAACAACTATAACTACCATTACTATACCCTGGATGAGCCGCTCATCAGCGATAAGGAATACGACGCTATGTATGATCGCTTAATATCTCTGGAGCAGGAGAGCGGAATCGTGCTGCCGGACTCTCCAACCCAGCGTGTGGGAGGCGAGATCCTGAAAGGCTTTGCGCCGCACCGCCATCTCGCCCCCCTGTGGAGCCTGGACAAGGCGCAAAATATTGAGCAGCTGCGTACCTGGCATGAGCGCGCCGTCCGGCTCATAGATGATTACAACGCCAAGAACCCGTCCAGCCCGCTACCGAAGCCTGGCTACGCGCTGGAGCTGAAATTCGACGGATTGACTCTGAATTTGACCTACACGGACGGTAAGCTGGTTCAGGCATCGACCCGTGGCAACGGCGCCGTGGGCGAAGGCATCCTCGCTCAGGTCAAGACCATTCGCTCCGTGCCGCTGGACATTCCATTTACGGACGGAACGATTGAGGTGCAGGGTGAAGGCATTATGAACCTGTCGGTGCTGGAGAAATATAACCAGACAGCGGCAGATCCGCTGAAGAATGCGCGGAACGCAGCCGCCGGGGCGCTGCGGAACCTGAACCCGAAGGTGACTGCCGAGCGCCGGCTGACCGCGTACTTCTATAACGTTGGCTATTCCGATGGCGTAAGCTTTCAAGATCATAAGGATATGATGGATTTCCTGCGGGAGAATCGGTTTAAAGTGAATCCGTATATTTTTTATTTCCAGAGCTTTGACGATGTCATGGAGCAGTTAGCTGACATTGAAGCCAAGCGCGCCTCCCTGGACTACCTGATCGACGGCGCGGTGATGAAGCTGACGGACATGCGCACGCGGGAGATCCTTGGCTACACCGATAAATTTCCGCGCTGGGCCGTGGCCTACAAGTTCGAGGCGGAGGAGACGACCACCGTCCTGGAGTCTGTTGTCTGGAACGTAGGCCGTACCGGCAAGGTAACGCCGCTCGCCCGTGTCGAGCCTGTGGAGCTGGCTGGGGTGACGGTACAGAACTGTACGCTGAACAATGTCGGGGACATTGAGCGCAAGAATCTGAAGTACGCCCTGGGCACGCGTGTGTTCATTCGCCGCTCCAACGATGTCATTCCGGAAATTCTCGGCAAGGTAACAGAAGAGAATGACGGGGAAGAGATTCAGTATCCGGAGCAGTGTCCTTCCTGCGGTTTTCCGCTGGAGCAGCGCGGGGCTCACTTGTTCTGCAATAACAAGTCAGGCTGCAAGCCGCAGATCATTGCGAGAATTTCGCATTTTGCTTCCCGGGACGCGATGGACATTGAGACGTTCAGCGACAAGACGGCAATTCAGCTGCATGAGGAGCTGGGAGTCAAAGAGCCTGCAGATTTGTATACGCTGGAGTTTGACAGCCTGGTCAAGCTGGAGCGCTTTGGGGAGAAGAAGGCCCAGAACCTGCTGGATGCTCTGGAAGCCAGCAAAGGCCGCGACCTGGCCGCGTTCCTGTATGCGCTGGGCATTCCGAACACGGGCAAATCGACCACCAAAATGCTGGCAGACCACTACCGCGACCTGAGCCGGATTATGGAGGCTGACGCGGAGGAGCTGGTGGAGCTGCCGGATGTCGGCGGAATTGTGGCAGAGTCCATTGCAGGGTATTTTGCCGATCCATTCAACCAGGCCTCTATTGAGCGCATGCTCTCACTCGGGGTTCAGGCCAAGGCGCCGGAAGCGCCGGCTGTAATCAGCAGTGATTCCTTTTTCAGCGGCAAAACCGTCGTGCTCACCGGTACGCTGCACCTGCTCACCCGGGATGAGGCAACGGAGAAGCTGGAGGCCCTGGGCGCCAAGGTCACCGGCAGTGTATCGAAGAAAACAGACCTGCTGATTGCAGGCGAGAAAGCCGGCAGCAAGCTGGCCAAAGCCAAACAGCTCGGCATCTCTGTGCTGGAGGATGAGGAAGAGTTCGTTCGGCTGTTGAACGAGGGCTAACCATTCGGATGGATCAAAAAACACCGTATCCGCACCTGAGCTCAGGTGCTGGGATGACGGTGTTTTTGACGTTTGGCAGTCTTCCGAGATCTGCCTTAACGCAGGCTACTCTTTAGACCATTGCTCGATCACCCGGTCCTTGGGCAATAGGAACGAGAACAGGCCCAGCAGCGGCAGAAAGCTGGCGGCGATCATCACATTGCCGATGCCCCAGGTGTCGCCCAGGTTGCCGAGCGCGAGAGCGCCAACCCCGCCCATGCCAAAGGCGAAGCCTGTAATGAGGCCGGATACCGTCCCGATGTTGCCAGGGTGCAGCATCTGGGCATACACGACAGTGACCGAGAAGCTGGAGAGCAGAATGAAGCCGCCGATCGTAAGCAGCACGCCTGCCCAGAACAGGGATACATAGGGCAGCAGCAGCGCGATAGGGGCTGTGCCCACCATGGACAGCATAATCAGGTTACGGCGCCCGAAGCGGTCAGCAAGCGGTCCGCCAAAGAAGGTGCCGACCGCCCCGGCAGCAAGGAACAGGAAGATGTAAATTTGAGCATCATCCAGGCCGATCCGGTAAGCGTCCATCAGATAAAACGCATAGTAGCTGCTAATTGCAGCCCCGTACCAGGAGCGCACGAATACGAGCAGCACGAGCACCAGCGTCGCATGACGGATGCTGCGGCGGCGCGCCGGATCCAGAAGACGGCCCTTGGCGTGCTTTGTAAAGGTATATCCGGCGTCCAGCATGGAGCGGTACCAGCGGGCCACATAGCTTTGCACGGCGACCCCGGCCGCAGCGATGAAGGTGAAATAGACCGCCCCGCTTTGACCCAGCGGTACAAAAATAAACCGTGTCAGCAGCGGTGCCAACGACTGTCCGGCGTTACCACCCACCTGAAAGATGGACTGGGACAGACCCTTGCGCATCCCTGCTGCCATATGAGCTACGCGCATGCCTTCGGGATGGAAGGTGGCCGAGCCGAGGCCAATCAGGATGACCGCGAACAGCACCAATATGTACGAGCCCGCATAGGCAAGGATCCCGACACCAGCAAGGGTACAGCACATTCCGAGCGGCAGCAGGATCGGCCGGGGCTTGCGGTCTGCGGCATAGCCGATCACCGGCTGGATGATAGAGGACGTGAAGTTAATGGCAAATGAAATCCAGCCGATCTGCGTGAAGGTTAGCAGCAGGTTCTCCTTCAGAATGGGAAAAATCGCCGGAATCACCGCTTGAATCGAGTCATTAAACAAATGTACAAAGCTGATCGCGAGCAAAATCCGGTACACGGTCTCCTGCCCCGCACCGCGGTCTGCAGCAGGAGTGGATGCCGGCTTGGCCAGCTTCAGCGACTTATCCGCCATGATGTTCTCTCCTTACATGGGCTATCATTTCAGCAATGCTGTGGAGTGTGCCCTAATGAACAACCTTAAGACCTTTTTCCACGAAAGACAACACTTAATTTTCCAAAAAAACTTGCATGGCGGGTCGTTCACACGCTGTTACAGTCTCAGCTTTTCTTCGCATCCGGGATCCACGCGTCCTTGTCATAGCCGCGAACCTCCCAATATCCGGAGTAATCCCCTTCAATCAGCTCAATGCGGTTCAGCCACTTGACGGACTTATAGGCGTACATCTGCGGCGTGACCAGACGCACCGGACCCCCGAGCTGGCTTGGTATAGGCTTGCCGTCATGCAGGACAGCGACCATCACATCATCCATCCGGGCCTGCTCCATCGTTAAAGAATCGGTATACACCCCGTCGCCGGAGTAGAACTTCACCGTTTGGGCCTTGCTCTGCACGCCGGCCAGATCCAGCAACTTGGAGAGAGGGATGCCTTCCCAGGTGTTCTGATAGACAGACCAGCCTGTCACGCAATGGAAGTCACTGACCTGAACCTCTCTATTCAACGCTACAAATTCTTCCCAGCTCCATTCCAGCTTCTGATCCACCAGGCCATCCACCGTGAACGACCAGTTACTATTATCAAAAGTAGGGATGTCAGTTACCGTGTACACGCGAAAATTCCCCTGAGCCCCTCCGCCAAGCGGCGGTGAAGAGTCCGGAAGCGGCACTGGCTCGGGAACGAGTGCGTTGGCATTGCTTGCGACAAAGCCCGCAGAACCGGTGGACTGCATCGTCTTGTTCAGCCAGCTCAAAAAGGTAGGCCCCAGCGTCAAGGCAAGTCCCGCACCTGCCGCGGCTTTGATGAACCCTCGGCGGGTGTATAGCGGCTGTGGTGCTTCGGGCAGGGTTGCCGGAGCTTTATCCCCCGCTGGTCTATGACTGTTCGCAGCCTCAACGGATAAAGCTCGCCGCTGCGGCTCCTTCAGCCATTTGGTACGGGTGATAGAATGGTAGATCATAACCGGAAGGCCAATCCAGGTCAAAAGATCGTGAATGAACAACGCGGCATTTGCCGCGCGCGGACCGGCCAGGCGGAACTGCCACAGCACGATACCGGATACCAGCCAGCCGAGGAGCAGGAAAAGCACGAACACAACGTTCACTTTTTGCCCGGTTCTGCCCTTGAGCCTTTTCCAGTGCTTGGCGGCCAGGAGCAGATAGTACACGACAGGAATTAGCAGGACGATACCGACCCCGATGTGTGCCCATTTGAGCCACACCCGTCCGGCGCCGAGGATTTCTCGCCAGAATCCGCCTACCAGCAGCAAGCCGGACAGCGAGAGGAACAGAACAATCCAGGCGTTCCAGGCATGGATCGAGGTGAGCTTCTTGCCATAACCTTTTCGGATCCGGCTCAGCCATGAAGTTTTCATCGTCAACATCCTCTCTAGGCAATGATTCATTATGTATGCATTTCTCCACAACGACATCAGCAACAGAAGTGCAAAAGTCACCTTATCCTTAATGTACCGCAAAACACCTCCCCTGAATAACTGATAATCAACCTATATATGAAGAAAAATCAAACAAAGACGTGGCGAAGTCCTTATGAAGAAGGGTGAATTTAGGGTGTAAATAACTTTTTTGAAAAAAGGGGTTGTAAATGTCTTGCTGACATGATATATTATTTCTTGTCGCTTGCGAGGTAAACTTGAGAGAGTGGTCAAGAGGTTGAATAAACTTGTTGACAGATAGCAAGCAGACATGGTATGATAAACGTCATGTGTGATTGAGAGAAATGATACAGGAACCAACCAAGTTCTTTGAAAACTGAACAAATGGAACTCGTTAATAAAATGGATTCATGATGAATGAATCGTCAGTTTTGAAATGAGCAATTGAACTCAACTTTCATGGAGAGTTTGATCCTGGCTCAGGACGAACGCTGGCGGCGTGCCTAATACATGCAAGTCGAGCGGACTTGATGAGGAGCTTGCTCCTCT